>DASPKB010000290.1:0-3020 GCA_035628315.1 Gemmatimonadales bacterium
GTGGTGTGGCCAGCCGGGCCCGCGGGGCAGGGGCTCACGTCATCGTGACCGAGGTCGATCCGCTTCCGGCGCTGGAAGCGAGGATGGACGGGTTCGAGGTGCGTCCTATGGCGGAAGCCGCGCCACTGGGGGATCTCTTCATCACTCTGACCGGAAACATCAACGTCGTCCGTCCCGAGCACTTTGCCGCCATGAAGGACGGCGCCATCGTCTGCAACTCAGGGCACTTCAACGTTGAGCTCGATCTCGAAGGCCTGGCCCGGATTGCGAGTGGCCGGCGTTTTGTCCGGGAAATGGTGGAGGAGTTCACCGTCAAGGGACGCCGCATCATGGTGCTGGGCGAAGGGCGGCTGATCAACCTCGCGGCCGCAGAGGGTCATCCGGCCAGCGTAATGGACATGTCGTTCGCCAATCAGGCCCTGGCGGCGGAGGTGCTCGCCAAGGACGCCGGCAAGATGAGCAAGTCGGTGCACCGGCTGCCCATTTCAGTAGATCAGGAAATCGCACGGCTCAAGCTCCAAAGCATGGGTATTACCATCGACTCACTGACCCCGGAACAGGTGGAATATCTCGCGAGCTGGGACGCCGGTACCTGAACGCGTGAGTCGATGATTGAGGTTACGGTAGCGCATCTCGGTCTTGATCGGACCACCAACACTCCTGTCGTCATTCTGCGGGAGAAAGAAGGATCGCGGGTCCTGCCGATCTGGATCGGCCCCGCCGAGGCCAGTGCGATTGCCATGGAGCTTCAGGGGATGAAAGCCCAGCGCCCCCTCACCCATGACCTCCTCAAGCAGATCCTGGTTGGTCTCGGCGGTGACCTTCGGCGGGTTGTAATCAGCGCCGTCAAGGAGAACACCTACTTTGCGGAACTGTTGATTCGGCGGGACGACCACGTGTTTCAGGTGGACGCCCGCCCGTCGGACAGCATCGCGCTCGCGCTGCGAATGCGGGCGCCCATTTTTACCAGCGACCAGCTGCTGGATCAGAGTGGCGTCGAAAGTGACGAACCCGCCCCCGATCCATCGCTCGAGGCTGACAAGCTCAAGAATTATCTCGAGAAGATGGATCCGCAGGATTTCGGAAAGTTCAACCCGTAACTTTTAGGGCGGAGAAGGCGGAAAGGACAGAGATGTCGGAGAGGTGCCACCTGAGCAGGTCACCTCTCCGCCGCTTGACTGCACTGTCCGCCCTCTCCGCCGCCTCCGCCCTCTTCGCTCCTCTATCCGCCCAAACAGTTCGCGTCTCCGGACAGGTTATCAAAGCCGACTCGAACGCGATAGCCGAAACTTCCGTTGTGCTACATCGAATAGGCCAGACGGCACAGGGCCCGATCGATTCCACTCGCACCGACCGCCGAGGCCGCTTTCGGTTCAGCTATCGACCGGACAGCGCGACCTTCTATCTCGCGAGCAGCCGCTACGCGGGCATCGAGTACTTTTCCACCCCCCTCCCCACCAACCCGGCCCGCCCGGACAGCAGCATACAGATCGTGGTGTACGACACCTCAAGCACCGCTCGGGTGGAGCTGGAGGCTCGCCACCTGGTCGTGACCCGTCCTGCTGAGGATGGAAGCCGGGGTGTCCTGGATCTCATCATGCTGCGCAATGACGGTCGGCACACCCGGATCGCGCCGGACACGTTGGGATCGAGCTGGAGCGCGCCGCTGCCCCGGGGTAGCGCGGGACTCGAGGTGGGAGAAAGTGATGTCTCCGCAGAGACCATCAGCAGGAGGGGGGATTCGCTTTTCGTCGGCGCCGCCATCGCGCCCGGTGAGAAGCAGATGACTCTGCAATATCAAGTGCCTTCCCGGGTGAGCGTACTGGAGCTGCCGCTCGATCCAGGCTCGGCGCTCGTGAACGTGATGGTCGAGGAACCCGGCGTGAGGGTCACCGGGCCCGGCCTACAGCCTGCAGACAGTCAGGTCATCCAGGGTCGTTCCTTTCGCCGGTGGACCGGCAACGTCAGCGCCGGCGGAGTTCTTCGGATTGTATTGCCAGGAGCCAGTCCCCTGGGGCGCTGGATACTCCCAGCATTGGTTGGGGTACTCGGGCTTGGGCTCATCGCGGCGGCCTGGCTGGCGCTGGCAGGCCGGCGGGACCCTACAATGGATGCCCACCGGACCCAACTGCTGGACGCGATTGCGATGCTGGACCTTCGCTACCAGGGAAAGCGGGAGCAGGTCTCCGAGGAGGAATGGAGCTCTTATCTCGTGGAACGCGCGCGACTCAAGCAACATCTCGAGTCCGCTCTTGCGGGCGGGCAGCCGAGCCGATAGACTAGCGCTGCCGTATAACTGAAGGACCACGAACGGGGCTACTCGGAAGCCGGTGCAAATCCGGCGCGGCCCCGCCACTGTAACGGGACGCTGGCCTGCTGGGCCAGAGTCTCCACTCAGAAGCCACTGGGAAACCGGGAAGGCGAGTGGAGATCCCGAAGCCAGGAGACCTCTCCGTTCGTGCCACCACGTAACCCTCGGGGGAGGGTCGGTGGCGTGCCTCGACAGTTCCTGCCGTCGGTCACCGCCCATTCCTCGAATACAGGAATGGGCGTCATTGTTAGCTCTCCCATCCCCCCAAGCTCGCGCACTGTCGCTGCTCGCCTCGATCATTTTCGCGGGCTTGGTGGCAGCCTGTGCGTCACCGGCTCGGCCGGCCGGCTCTCTTACGGTGATCGATGACGCCGGTGATACACTGGCGCTGAAGTCACCGGCACGACGGGTGGTTTCGCTGATCCCGGCAGCTACGGAGCTCCTGTTCGCGATCGGCGCGGGTCCACTCGTCGTAGGCCGGACCCACTACTGCGACTATCCCGCCGCAGCTCAAGCGGTGCCAGATCTGGGCGACGGGATTAAGCCCAGCATAGAGGCAATCGTTGCCCGTCGCCCGGACCTCGTGGTGCTCTACAACTCCGGTCAGAATGCCGCAGTAGCCGGAACACTTCGCGACCTCGGAGTACCCTCCCTTCGCGTCAACACCGATGCCCTCGGCAGCGTTCCCCGGGTCGCCCGCCTGCTGGGA
>DASPKB010000291.1:0-2184 GCA_035628315.1 Gemmatimonadales bacterium
CCGCGGCTCACTGTGAAGGTGATGTCCTCAAACAGGCGGGTCGCGCCAAAGTCCACCGCAACGCCGGACAGGGAGAGCTGGGTCATCGCCCGGTCCACTTCCGCCAGGTTTCGCTCGCGTCGCCCACGGTGAGCTGGGTGCCCTGGCGAACCAGCGGCATTCTGAGAAGGAGCGGCTCGGCGGCCAGCTTCTCCAGCCAGCGCTCATCGCTCAGACTGGCGGCGCCGAGTCCCAGCTCGCTGAACCGACGGGAGCCGCGGTCCACCAGGGATCCGGCTCCAAAGCGCTGGACGAAGCGTCGCAGCTCCCCGGGTGACGCCGGCCGCTCGTTCAGGTCTACGAAATGAGTTTTCACCCGGCGCTCGGCGAAGAAGCGGAGAGCTTTCCGGGTCTCGGCGCTTTTTCGGATGCCGAAGATCTGGACTTCCACGAGCTCAGTCGATCAGGCCGGTTGCGGGTGGCTGGGGCTTCGCCTCTCCGGCTCGTACTAGGGCATACCGCGCGCCGACCGGGCCAACCAGCTCGAAGATGGTGACAGCGGCCAGAACAACCGTTGTGATGAGCGGCGCGAGCTCGGGAAACCGGCGGTTCACGGCTAGCAGCAGACCCACAGCCAGCCCGGCCTGCGAGAGCATGGCGAACCCGAGATAGCGCCGGACCGGTGGCTCAGACTTCACCCGGCGGGTCGCGACTATGGTGCCGAAGAGCTTCCCGCCGGCGCGCCCCAGCACGTAGATCAGCCCCACCACGCCGAGCGAGGGGAGCAAGCCGACGTTGAGATCCGCGCCGGCAATGACGAAGAAGATGGCGTAGAGCGGCGGGTCGGTTTGGGCCAGAGCATCAAAGATCCTGCGGCTCTCGCTGGAGAGGTTCACCATCGTGGCTCCAACGGCCAGAGTGGCGAGCAGTGGAGACAGCTCCAGCAGCTGGGCGACGCCCACCGCCAGCAGGATGGCGCCCACGAGAAGAATCAGCATCTCCCCGTGCTCCGCGACCTGTGCCGCCCAGGTCGCCAGCACCACTCCGACAATGAAGCCCAGGGCCGCCGAGCCGGCGAGCTGCCACAAAAGTGGATACAGCGAGCGATAGACGGCGTCCCACCCGATTCCCGCCTGGAGCGTTTCGCGGTGCAGATCGAAGCCTGCGGCGACGATCAAGAAGCCGGTCAGGCAGAAGATGTTGTTCAGGGCGATGATGCCACTCAGCGTCTCGGCGAGCGGACCCTCTGCATTGCACTCCCGCATGACCATGAGGGTGGATGCCGCTGCCGTCTCCATCGCGATCACGCCGAGAAGGAGAGCGACTATGAGGGGCTGACCTGCGACCAGCAGCCCTCCGGTCACGAAGGTGGCGGCCAGCAGCGACTCGACCGCCGTGAGCGTTGCCACCCGCCGGCCTATACGCCGGAACCTTACCAGCTCGAACACCGCCCCGATCGAGAACAGGATCAGACCGAGCGCCACTTCGCTGAACACCTGGAGGCTCTGCAGAGCATCGTGCGTGATCAGCGCGATCCCGGCCGGACCCAGCAGCACGCCTGCGAGGATGTAGCCGGTGACCTCCGGAACCCGGAAGTATTTGACCACGTGACCGGCGAGGAGGGCCAGCAGCAGAATGACACCGAGCGCTGCGAGCTCGTTCATCTAGGTTCGGTGCTCGCCTGAAGAGCGAGAGCCCACACCAGATCGCGGAGCGGCACCAGCGCGATGCGGCCGTTGCAGGGCACCGCTTGAGCGATGGCGTTGCCGTCGAGGTCGAAGAGTCCTCCACCGCGGAACGCGGCCGGCACCGGAGCGTCGAAGACCAGCTCGGGAAATCCCAGCTCGCCGCAGAAAGTGTGGATGACACCTCCGGTGAGCCCCGCCAGTGACAGTGTGCGGCCGTCGCCGGTCCGGGCTACGACGACACCCCATCTATGCGCCAAGGTATCGGCTGGTAACAGCGGCGCAGGCTGGAGGGCGGAATCAGCTGCAGACGGCGGGGTGAGCAGGATTCGGACGCCGGACGCCGGCTTCCCTCCGGGCCGGGTCGAGTCGGGGATCACGGTGAGCAATGAATCCGGCCCCACCGCAAGCGCGCTGGTCTGCTGATCCGGCAAGTAGACCACCGACTTGCTGAACGTGGTGGCTCGGTCCCTCACGTACTCCGCCATGTCGCGGAGCTCGCGACGTTGCGATCGCTCCG
>DASPKB010000292.1:0-9029 GCA_035628315.1 Gemmatimonadales bacterium
ATCGTGGGTCTCCAAAATCGCGCGATACCGGCGGTCCCAGCTTCGTGCGAAGTACAGGCCCCGCTCCTGAACCCAGCCCTTCCAGTCGGCGGCACCGATGCGGTTCGGACTTCGTACCGCGAGGTGAGCGGGCGCGAGTACGCGGACAGGGGCCTGCTCGTCCACTACCCGATCGTGGCTGACTGTGGGATTGGTGCCACCGACCTTCATGGGATAAGGCGCATAGCGGCCGTTGAAGAACTGGTGCTGCTGATACTGTACGACGACGAGCCCGCCGCGGCGGGCGTAGTCCAGCAACCGACGATTGTTCTCTACCAGCGCAGCGTCGGTTTCGTAGGCCCGCGGTCCGATTACGATGGCATCGAACCGGTCGAGATTTCCCCGCTCCAGCATCGCCGGAGTCAGTAGGGTGACAGGCAGCTCGACACTGGCGAGAGCCTCCGGGACCCGGTCAGCTGCACCCCGGACGTAGCCGATCCGGGAGAGTCTCGGCAAAGCGAGCGCGGCCAGCTGAACCTCGGCCCGAGCCGGCCTGGTGTAGGAGCGGGGCCGGATGTGGGGGTAATCCACGGTAAACACGCCCAGCCCGTACTCCACCCCCGCAGTATCGCGCGCCACCGCACGTATTTCGGCCTGTCCCGCCTGCAGCCGTGCCGGCGGCTTCACGTCAAAGGCAAAACTTTCCCGCTCGTCCTCGCGAGTGAACTGAAAACTTTGGGGAGGAACGGCGGTCCAGCCCCGAGGCAGACGGAGGCTCACCGTGCCGGCGGTGGTGTCTCGCGCACCATGGGTCAGGGTCACGGTGAACCGGTGCGGGGTGCGGGAGTTCAGCGGCCAGAGCTCGGTGGCAGGATCCAGCTTTACATCCACCCGAGGAACTACCGTCACCGGGCGCCGGACTTCACCTCGTGCCTGATCGTTGAATCGGTATACCGCCTCGGCTGATTGCGCGGCACCCAGGCTGTCCGACTCACCGGCATTGACCTCGACCGATCCGATAAAAGCGGGTGATTCGAAGGGCTCGCCGAAAGGACGGCTGCCGGCCGGCTGGAGGCCATCCGTGTCGTCCGGCCAGCGATATAGATCGCCCGCGCGAGGCTGAATCAGGAAGTACGGCGTAGACGCCGGCTGGTCCAGCACCGGGAACTCCAGTGCGAGAGTACCGATCTGCCCGGGTTGAATCGTTTGAGGCGTAGGCTCCTGATCGGGGCTCCGGCATTCCGCCAGCGGAATACACGCTGCCGCGCGCATGTCGGCGATGCGAGTCTGCTCCGAGGCATTCCAGGCCGACAAGGTCCAGCGCAGCATCTGCCCGGATACCACACGGTGGTCGTCGACGATAACATCGAACACTACGCGGCCAAGATGCCAGGCGGCGGCGTTCAGATGCGACAGCTGATCCTCCAGCTCGATGCCCCGGGTGTAGTACACCGCCCGGCGCGTCGGCGAGGCCTGGGGCGGCGTAGAGACCGTCTGCTCGAGACTACGCGCAGCTCTCGCCAGGAGCTCGGTCTGGCGGGGCCGGTTGCCGCGGGCCGCGAGCACGGAGTCGATCGCGGCACTGTACCGGGTGAACTCCGGCGCGGGTGACGCCCTGATCAGCTCAGCACCGGCAGCACCACGCCGCTCGCCCAGCGGCATGGCCGCGATCGTGGTATCGATTCCGGCAAAGAGGCCGGCACCTCCGGTGGTCCGATCCTCCACCAGCGCAAGTCGCACCTTCGAGGGCCCGATCTCCTGCAGACGTCCCATATCCTGAGACCGATGCAGGCTGCGTCCCGCCATCGCGATCTGATGAAATGATTTTCCGACCGCAGGATCGAGCACCCCCCCATTCAGGGTGAGCGTTGTCGCCAGACTGTCGAAGCGAGTGCTGCGATACAGCTTGAGCGGACTCCAGGGCAGCAGGGTCTCCTCGTGGAAAAGCTCAGGAAAGCGGGTGGAATCTCCGGCAACGCGAAATGCTTCCTGCGCGGCCCATCCGGCAGCCTGGTGCTGGCCGTGGCCGTCGCGCGGAGTACCGCTGAAAATCGAGACGATTATTTGTGGTCGGAAACGCCGAACAATCCGGACTACATCCTTGAGGATGGTGTCCCGGGGCCAGTGTTGCCACGTCTCGGCCAGGCTCTTCGAGTAGCCGAAGTCGTAGGCACGGGTGAAGTACTGCCGGGCGCCATCCAGCCGGCGTGCAGCCAGCAACTCTTCGGTACGGAGCAGTCCCAGCGCCTCGCCGAGCTCGGCGCCAATCAGGTTCTGTCCGCCCTCACCCCGGTTAAGGGAGAGATACGCGGCCTCGGCTCCCATGCCTCGGACCAAAACGGTGAGCAGCTCGGTGTCTTCATCATCCGGGTGAGCCCCCACCATGAGCACACGCTTGTAGTGGCCCAGCATGCGGAGCTCCTGGTCCAACGCAACGGCTCCGCCGGTCGATGGCGGCTCGAGCTGCGCCGCCAGGCGATGAGAGGAGAGAGAGAAGAGGATGAGGAGCGTGGAACCAACGGGCAGCAATTGCCGATGCACAAACCCGGCCGTAGGAGGTGAGGCTGGAAAATAAATCGGTCGGGGTGTCTACGTCATTGCGGCGCATCTCCCAGCGGCGTCTCCCGCATCGCAGCCCGGAAATCGGGATGTCGCTTCCACAGGTAGACACCCATGCAGATGGCCGCCAGCGTGTTCGCAACTACGACGGTCCAGAAGGGGAACAGCTCATTGGTGCGCTCCGAGAATACCTCGAGCAGACCATAGAACAGCACCTCGAAAACCAGGAATACCGGCAGCAACGCGTAGCGCACCACCGGATCGCGAACTCCCCAGTGCACCAGCGCAACGAGGCCCATACCGATCAAAGCGAACACGGCAAAGTGAAAGGCGGTGTAAACCAGAATGGCTCCAAACACGAGCCGATCTGTCTCGGGTGTCGAGTCCCCGAACAGGATGACCTGGCCGAGCAGACTAGGGGTCTGAAACGGCTGTCCTGCAAGCGTATCGAGGATGAGGAACCAGACTGCGACGGCTAATCCGCCTATGATTCCGGCATCCGTCCCCTCAGCCATCGTGGAATGGGATTGGTTCAGCATGCGGTACCCCCGGAGCGGCCCCAGAAGGCGTGATGCGGCAAGCTCGTTGCTTTGCATCACATTGGGGTCGCTGTCTCCGGAACGCAAGCCGCGTGGGATGCTTTATCTTCTATCGGCCCGTGATGCGCCTGAAGGGTGCGGCGGTGCCTGGACCTCGTCTCCCAGCGGAGCGTCATCGAAGCTACCGCGAAGCCCGGGATGACGCCGCCAGAGGTACCAGCCCATCGAGCCGATGCCGAGCAAGCTGCCGCCGATCGATGCCCAGAGGGGGAATTTGTCGTCGGTCAGCGACGAAAGCGTGCGGAGGAGACCCAGGAAGAACAGGAACCCGACGACCAGCCCCAGCCAAAGGCCCATCCTGAGAGCAGGGTTCCGGCTCACGAGGTGCGTCAGCGCCGTCAGGGCGATACCCAACACAAAGAAAAAGCCGAAATGCAGCAGGGAGTACTGGAGGACAGCTTGGGGTACGATGTGCCCAACGGCCGGCATGGTATCGCGTCCGACAAAAACCTGACCGAGAACATTGGGTGTGTGCAGCGGTGCCCCTCTGCCGAGATCGAACAGCAGATACCAGGCCGCTACGAGAAGGCCACCGATCAGCCCGGCGAGGAGCCCTTCCTTGATTGTTGAGTGCCGCTTGTGACTCATGATGACTCCGCTGACTTCAGGCGACATTCTGACGGCTGAGGCGCTACAGATTGCCGCGGTTGCATCTAACTGGATGTGTCCCGGGTCACGCATTGCTCGCAGGGACACAGTAGGTAGAGCTGATTGAAGGTGTAGATGCCGGTTCCATGGCCATCGCTCCACTGAATGCGCAGCCCGTACGCCCCGACCAACGCGAGAGACACCGGCCGAATATCCGGAGGCACCGTGCCCGGATCCAGAAGGGGTCGGCCACTCATTTCTTCGACACACCCGGCGCAGGGACAGGCCAGCCGCAGCATGCGGGCAGGATAAAAGCCCTCGTGGGTCCCCTCCTCCCACTGGATGAGAATCCCTTCGTCACTCCGAGTGATGGCGTACGGAATCATGAAGCTGAAAGACCTGCCGTTGGGGTTCCGACCGTGCTTGGGACATCACCCAAACTAAAAGAGGCCCCCGCAAAGGAGGGCCTCCCACCTACCCGGCTGCTTGCTGAATTCGACCTTGCTACGCCACCAAGTCGCGCAGCCTGTCTCCGGTTTCACCCTCACGAAGCCGCAGCAGCGCGCGATCGCGGAGCTGACGAATGCGCTCGCGGGTGACGCCCATCATTCGGCCAATCTCCTCCAGGGTCCGGCTGTTCCCGTCGTCCAACCCAAAGTAGAGCCGCAGAACCTTGGCATCGCGCGGAGGCAGTGCAGCGAGGGCAGCCTCGATATCCCGTGTCTGGCTGTTGGCCATCGTGGTCATATCGGTGCTTTCCTGCTCACCACTGGTAAACCGCTCGATCCGTTCGTTGCCCTCGCCATCGCGAGTCGGATGGTCGAGGCGTACGGCTTCGGAGTTGAGCGCGCTCAGCGAGCGAACCGCTTCTACCGTCAGGCCGGTGGCGCGGGCCAACTCCTCCGTCGTCGGCATCCGCCCCAGGCGGTCCTTGAGCAGGGTGGTTGTGCGCCCGAGCCGGCTCAGGTCTGCGGTACGATTGAGCGGGACCCGAACCGGCCGGCCGTGCCGCGCGATAGCCGCCTGCACGGCCTGCCGGATCCACCACACCGCGTAGGAAATGAACTTCACCCCGCGGTCGGGGTCGAACTTCCGGGCGGCGGTCATGAGGCCGAGATTTCCCTCGCCGATGAGATCTACCAGCGGGACACCCCGGTTCTGGAACTTCTTGGCCACCGAGACCACGAATCGCACATTGTGGCGTGCCAGACGCTCCTGGGCGGCCACGTTACCCTTGAAGGCCTTGCGGGCAAGCTCCATCTCCTCTTCACGATTGAGGAGGGGGACCCTGCTGATCTCGTCCAGGTAGAGGTCGAGACTCTCGCGGCCCTCGTCTATCGCCCGGGCGATCTGTGCCGGGCGGACCGGCCGACGCTTGCTACGTGCCTTGATTGTCACGCTACTAGCCTCCTACGGGACCCGTGTCCCATGCTCGGTTACCAGCCACGACTGAGGCCGAGCCAGATTTGACGGCGGCCAATATACAACCTAAGATGCTGAAAAACAACACCTTAGGTAAACCGTAGCGGGACGGGAGGTTGCGGCGACGATTCGGCACTCCGGCCAGATGCTGGCGATCCTGCCTCGAGAGTGCGCAACTTTGGCAGGTCGGAGCAGCTCGGATCAGGAGCATGTCTCAGGATGGAACGAGGCACCTCCTCCTTTATACTAGTTCACGGGACTCCCACCTCGTGGCGTAAGCTAGTGGAGACTGGGACCTGAAAGCTGCTTGACCAGCTCGCCGACCACGTTCTTGGCATCCCCGAACAGCATCCAGGTGCGATCAGAAAAGTAGAGCTCGTTGTCGATCCCGGCGAACCCCGGGTTCTTGCTGCGCTTGATGGCGAACACCGTCCGCGCCTTGTCCGCGTCGATGATCGGCATGCCATAGATGGGACTGCTCCGATCGGTCCGCGCCGCGGGGTTCACCACATCGTTGGCGCCCACGACGAGCGCCACGTCCGCGTGGGGCATCTCGGGATTGATCTCATCCATTTCCACAAGGTCGGTATACGGGATGTCAGCCTCGGCCAGCAGCACATTCATGTGTCCGGGCATGCGGCCGGCAACGGGGTGGATGGCGAACTTGACGCTGACTCCGCGCTTCTTGAGCTGGTCGTAAAGCTCGCGAACCTTGTGCTGGGCCTGGGCAACGGCCATCCCATAGCCCGGGACGATCACGACAAGGTTCGCCTGCTCCAGCACCTGGGCGCCTCCCTCGATGGTTTCCGCCTTGTAGTCCTTGTGGCCCTCAATCGCTTTGGACTGTTGGGCCTGGCCGAACGCGCCGAACAGCACGTTGGTAAACGAGCGGTTCATGGCGCGGGTCATGATGATGGCCAGAATGAGACCGCTGGATCCGTCCAGGGCTCCGGCTGTAATCAGCAGCTTGTTGTCCAGGACGAATCCCATCGCCACCGCCGCGAGTCCAGCGTAGGAATTCAGGATTGCGATGACGGTGGGCATGTCCGCGCCGCCGATCGGGATGATCAGCAGAACACCGAAGACCAGCGCCAGGATGATGATGATCGGAAAGAGACGGGGAGCCCATTCAGCCGCCGGGTTAAGCGTGAGGAAAACCCCGACGAGCAGGGCTACGCCCAATAACGCGAGATTGCTGACGTTCTGAAAGGGATAGGTCACCGGCCGCTGGGGAATCCACTTCACTTCCTGGAGCTTGCCCGCGGCCATCAGGCTACCGGTAAAGGTCAGATAGCCGAGCAGGACCTCAACGATGATGGCGATCATTCGAAAGGTGGTGAGGTTCTCCGGACCCTCGGACACCCATAAGTAGTACTTGGCGGTTCCAACCAGTCCGGCCGCCAGGCCGCCGAACGCGTGGGACAGCGCGGTTCGTTGCGGCACCGCCGTCAGCGGTACCCGGGAGAGCGGCACGCCAACTACGAAGCCGGCGATGATTGCAAGGATGATCCACCCGTGGTGCACCACCTCCGGCTGGGCCCAGGTCGCGATGATAGCGAGTGCCATTGCGGCAACGCCGGCGTACACCGCATGCCGGGCAGTAGCCGGCGTGTTCATCCAGTGCAGTGCAAAGATGAACAGGGCAGTAGCGACCAGATATGCGAGCTGAACGATCCCGTGGCTCATGAGCGGTCAGCCGAGCCGGGCTTCCGTTCGGATTTGAACATCTTGAGCATCCGGTCGGTAATCAGGAAGCCGCTCACGATGTTGGTCATTGAAGCGAACAGTGCAATCGCGCCCATGATGCGGATGCCGCGAGGGTAATCGGCGCCGGTGACTATGATCGAGCCGACCACCGCGATGGCTGAGATGGCATTGGTGATGGACATCAGTGGAGTGTGCAGCAGCCGTGATACCCGGCGGATCACTCCAACGCCTATAAACGACGCCAGCACGAAGACGAACATCATTGACCAGAAGTCGAGCGGCTGATTCATACGCCCGCCTTCTGCAAGGCATCCTGCGCGCGTTGGTTCTTCACGGTACCCTCGTGGGTGACAATCGCACCCTGCTGAATGTCGTCGGTGAGATCGACCTTGAAGCTGCTGTTTGTTGTAAACGCCTGGACGAACGCTGTCAGGTTACGCGAAAAGAGAAGGCTCGCGTGGAGCGGCATCGAGGCCGGTAGATTCAGAGGAGCGACGATGGTCACCCCGCCAACCGAGACGGTCTCGCCCGGCCGGGAGAGCTCGCAGTTTCCGCCGCCGTCTGCAGCGAGATCCACAATGACCGCCCCGCGCTTCATGCTGCGCACCATGTCGGCCGAAATGAGCCGGGGGGCAAATACGCCTCCGATGAGCGCGGTAGTGATCACCGCGTCGGACTGCGCGCACTGCGCTTCGAGCAGTTCGCGCTGGCGAACCCGGTCTTCTTCGCTCAGCTCCTTGGCGTAGCCTCCTCCGGCTGAGGCGCCCTCCCTGAGCTCGATGCCCACGTACTTGGCGCCGACGCTCTCGATCTGCTCCTTCACCTCGGGCCGGACATCGGTGGCAAACACGTTGGCACCCAGCCGCCGTGCGGTCGCGATCCCCTGCAGTCCGGCCACGCCGGCCCCGATTACGAACACCTTGGCCGGCGGCACCGTACCGGCGGCGGTCATCAGCATGGGGAAGTATTTGTTCAGCTCGACCGCGGCCAGCAGCGCACCCTTATAGCCGGCGATGTTGGCCATGGACGAGAGGGTGTCCATGGACTGGGCCCGGGTGGTTCGCGGAATTGCATCGGTGCTGAATGCGGTAACGCCCCGGGCCGCCAGGGCTCGTACCGCGCCGAGATTGCGCAGCGGCATCAGCGACCCGACATACAAGGCTCCCGGTCGCATCCACCCCGTCTCCTCACCCTGCCCGTCTCGGCTGACCGGAGCGTTGACCTTGAGGATCAGGTCGGCTGAGCCCAGCAACGCAGCCGGATCACGTTCGATGCTGACGCCCACCTCCCGATAGGTCGGGTCAGGAAATCCGGCCTGGGCGCCCGCCTCCGCCTCGATGGAGATGGTATACCCCAGCTGAATCAGCTTCTTGCATGATTCGGGTACGAGGGCCACGCGCCGCTCGCCCGGCGAAGTCTCCCGGGGGACTCCGATGTGCATGAGTGGTGTCGCTCGTGTGAGTGAATGGGCGATAAACAGTCACGAATCGCGAGTCACGAGTCGCGACCTTGTTACAACTGGATCTTCGGCAGCTCGATGCCCGGCGCCAGCCCGGCCGTCAGTCGCTTAAGCTCCGCGTTCAGCGACCGTTCCACCTCGTCGATGCGCTTTCGCTCGCCGGCGACGCGTCCGCCCGCTTCCGCCTGTACTGCTGCGACCTGGCGCTTGACGGGGCCCAACTTGTCCGCCACGAGACTGTCGACCTTGGCGCGGACCATACGCTCCGCCCGGGCAACCTCTTCACCGATCACAGCCTTGACCTGCCCGGCAATCGCGCGGTCGAGGTTGCTGGAGACACTGAGCTTGGGCGAGGTGATGCTGCCGGTAAGCTCCGCGACGACGTTCAGCTCTTTCAGGCCGGAGAGAACCCGCCAGACCACTCGCTCGAGCCCGTTCAGTGAGCGGCCTGCGGTGTCGGCCAGCCAGCTCACCCGATCGGATCCGATTGCCCACCTGCCAAAAAGCTCTGAGCCGCTCAACCGGAACGCGAGCTCGCTGGAACCAGTGCCCGGATTGACCCGGAAGGGTATGCCAGGGAGGTCGAAGCCGGGAAGCTGGACACCGCGAAGTCGCGCGTGAACCGAGTCCACGGTGCGTGACGTCACGTGGTTGATTACAGCATCGATGTCGATTCCCGCGATGGCGGAACCGGTGGCACTGCGCCCTGCGGAGAT
>DASPKB010000293.1:0-2734 GCA_035628315.1 Gemmatimonadales bacterium
CACGCGACCTCCACCGTCAACCCGTCATAGGCCGGGAACACTCCAGCGGGCAGCTGTGCCTCCAGCTCGGAGTGGCCGGTCTCATGTGTCAAGTGAGTGAGATATGTGCGCCTGGCCCCCAGTGCGCGCGCCGTCTCAATAGCTTCGACGATGCTCAAGTGAGTGGGATGGGGTCTCCACCACAGGGCGTTAAGTACCAGCACCTCGAGACCAAGCAGCTGCTGCCGCTCGGCCGCAGGTATTTCCTTGATATCCGTGATGTAGGCGATCTTGCCGAACCGGTAGCCGAAGACCCGAAGATGGCCGTGCTTGAACGCGAGCGGCAGAACGTCTATACCCGCGATGTTCACTACTTGGTCCGGCTCAGTCCGATGCAGAGTGAGGCGGGGCTTGGAAGTGCCCTCGTAAGGGTGCACGGCGTCGTCGAAGATGTAATTGAACGATGCGCGCAGACGATCCAGCGTTTCCGGCGGACCATAGAGCGGAAGCGGCTTGCGCTGCCGCACCGAGAACACCCGGAGGTCGTCGATGCCGTTGATATGGTCGGCGTGCTCGTGGGTGTAGACCACAGCATCGATTCGGGAGAATCCTGCCGCGATCAATTGCAGCCGCAGCTCCGGCGGGGTGTCGATCAGGATGACTGAACCTTCGGCTTCCAACACAGCTCCTGAGCGGGTGCGTTTGTCGCGAGGATCGGTCGATCGACACACGGCGCAGTCACACCCGATCTGGGGCACTCCGAATGATGTTCCGGTGCCCAGAAACGTGAGCCGCATTTCCTAAACTGCTTCGACCTTCAGGAGGTTGGTAGTACCGGGCGTGTCGAAGGGAACCCCGGCGGTAACCACAACCCGCTCACCCGGCCTGGCCAGCTGCCGCTCCAGAATCTGCTTGCGCGCTACCTCCAGCAACCTGATGTAACTGGTGGAGTGCTCGGTGAGTGCGGGAGTAACGCCCCACACCAGGCAGAGCTGACGAAAGGTCTCCGGCTCGGGCGTGCAGGCAAATATCGGCACAGTCGGACGGCAGGTCGCCACTTTTCGAGCGGTGAAGCCGCTGCTGGTAAAACAGACGATCAAAGGCGCCGACAGCATCTCGGCCGCAGCACAGACAGCCACCGCTATCGCGTCTTCGGTTCGAATCGGTCCGCCGGGAGCGGCGTGATGACGGAGAGGGCCCTGCTCTGCAGACCGGCGGCCGAGGGCGGTGTCGATGGTGACGCCTCGTCCCTGCCGCTGGCTCTCCATCTCGCGCGCGATGCGGTCCATAGCCTGCACTGCTTCGAGAGGGTATTCGCCCACCGCGGTCTCTGCCGACAACATGACGGCATCGGTGCCGTCCAGGATGGCATTGGCGACATCGGACGTCTCTGCCCTCGTAGGCCGCGGCGCGCGAACCATTGACTCGAGCATCTGGGTGGCGGTGATTACCGGCTTGCCATGCAGTCCGGCCTCCCGGATGATCTGCTTCTGAATAAGGGGTACCTCCTCGAAGGGCAGCTCCACGCCGAGGTCTCCCCGGGCCACCATGATGGCGTCGGACGCATCGAGAATGCCGCACAGATTATGGACGGCGGTATCCTTTTCGATCTTGGCCACCAGCTTCACGCCTCGGGGAGCAAGCTCGCGAAGCTCTTCCATGTCCTCGGGACGCCGGACGAACGATAAGGCGATGTAATCCACGCCGAGTGCGGCTGCGTGCTTGACGTCCTCGATGTCCTTCTCGGTCAGCGCCGGGGCACTAACCTCGATGCCCGGCAGATTCATTCCCTTGTGGGACTTCAGGTCACCGCCATAGCGAACTACCGCCTCCACCCTTGCGTCCCGCACTCGGCCGACCTCGAGAGCCATCAGACCGTCGTCCAGCAGGATCGTGGCTCCCACCCGGACATCCCGCGCCAGGTCATCGTAGGTGGTGGGAATCTCTCCCGGACTGGCCACCTCCTCGGGAGCGAAAACGACCTTCTGACCCGGCTCCAGTCGAGTCGCCTGCTCCAGATTTCCTATCCGGATACGGGGGCCCTGCAGATCGAGCAGGATGGCCGCGGCCTCACGCCGGCCTTCGAGCACCCCGCGCAACTGCTGGATCCAGCGCTCTCGAATCTCAGGCGTGCCGTGCGAAGCATTGATTCGCACAACGTTCACCCCCGCGTCGAGCAGGGCAGTCATTTTTTGCGGATTGTCCCAGGCAGGTCCAAGCGTGGCCACGATTTTGGTACGGCGGATGGGGACGCGAGGCATGCAGGAGTCTAATGGAGGATGGTCATACTCGCATCACCATCACCTCGCCATCAACTACAGTGAATGCTGCGTGGCCGGCAAGGAAAGCCCGCCCGTCGTCCTGCTCTACAGCAGGATCGACCGCCCACGCCACCAGATCGGCATCATACCCCGGCGCCAACAAGCCCCGATGGCTGCCCGTCCCTGCAGCGCGTGCGGCATCGACGGTATACCCGCGCAACACTTCTTCCAGACGGAGCCGTTGGCGGACATGCCAACCCCCCATGGGCCCTCCTTCCAGCGTGGCACGTTCGAGCGCAGCGTAAACACCCTGTCGAGGATCGAGCGATGCTACCGGCACATCGCTCCCGAATACCAGGTGGGCGCCCGCATCGAGCAGTGACTTGAACGCGTAAGCACCTTCGCCGCGGCTACCCCAGTAGCGATCGATCAGGGGAATGTCGGTCAGCAGGTGTGCCGGCTGCATGGAAACCACCAGGCCGGCCTGCGCTGCA
>DASPKB010000294.1:0-3882 GCA_035628315.1 Gemmatimonadales bacterium
ATGACCTGCACCAATCTCACAGAGGAGAACAAGGAGGACGATCGCACCGCTTCTATTTTCAATGTGAAGCTGCATCTCCTGAGTCAGGGCGATACGTTCGATCTGCTTACCCGTGAGCCGACGCCTCATCCGGCGGATTCAGTAGAGTGTGCTCGCAGGTAGCGGACGGCATCTCGCCAGGCTCGTCCAACGATCTATTTGGTTCTATACCGGTTCAACCTGTTATTACCGCCCAGACGAGAGCGCCAGCTGCTATTGCGAAGAGGGGTGATGCGACGAGGATTGCAGTCTTGAGGTTGAGCCTGGAGGCGGATGGCATGGCTGATCCCGAGTGCAAGCGAGAACTGCAGCCGGCGTAGCCCTAGGGCAAGGCCGGCTTTAACCTGGCTGGGCAGCTCGCTTTTTGAGTGGGGTATCTGCCACTGGTCCTGGTACTGCACGGTAAGCAACACCACGGAAATATTCGGTGATTGCCCTCACCCGAAGGCTCGTTCGACTAGATATTACCAGCGCTCGATTCGCTCGAAGGTCCCCCGCACGACCGAGCGCCCTTCCTGGACGTGCCAGCGTCCCCGCGCCATCACGTTGGTTACGTTGCTGTCTTCGTCTAGAACGACGAGATCGGCATCGGCTCCAGCCGTGAGGTGTCCCTTCCGCGGCAGCAACAACAGATTGGCCGGATTGGTGGTGAATGCGGGCAGCACCCGCTCCAGCGGCTGGCCGCAATCCAGCAGCGTCTTGAGTGCATGCGCCATTGCCGAGGGCCGCCCCACGTCGAAGTGGGTCACTCGCCCGTCTGAATCGAAGGCCGGAAGACAGCCTCCGCCGTCGGAGCTGATCGTCACCCGCGCGGGAGGAAGTCCTGCCTCCAGGTATCGGGTGAGCGCTTCCGGCGCCGACCAGGCGTCCTCTCCCTCCTCCACCGGGAATGCGGTGACGTCGATGACCGAGCCCTGCTTCGCCAGGGCCATGGCCTCCTCGAACAGACCCTTGCGTCGGTTTACGTGGGTGGGGTGAAACGCCGAAGCCGGCAGCTCGCTGGTCTTGAGCGCCTCGCGGACCAGCTCCAGGCCACGACTCCCATCGCCGACGTGCAGGTGAACGATTCCCGCCTTGCCCGTCATCATCCCGGCGACGTGGGCGTCACCCGCTACTCGCAAGAGCTCGTCCAGCGTCGGCTGGCTGGAGCGGTGGTCGCTGATGGCTAGCTCGCCCACGCCGATGATCACGTCGATGTGAACGATGTCGCCCCGCACGCTGCCCGTCAGCGTTACCGGAGGAAAGTGATAGCCGCCGGTGTAGCACCAGGCGCTCAGGCCCTCGGCGATCAGCCCGCGTGCGGTCGCCACCAGATCGGCGGTGGATCGCACTGTGTCGTCGGTCCCCAGCAGGCCGATAACGGTGGTGACGCCGCCCGAGGTTATTCGGCTCAGTTGGACCGGGGGCACGCGGGTGTGCATCCCCGCTTCCCCGCCTCCTCCCGTAAGATGCACGTGGCAGTCGACCAGACCCGGAATCACCCGGCGGCCCTCGAGATCGCGCTCGGTGATGCCCAGGCTTCTCGGCAGCTCCGGGTTGTCGGTGCCAATCCACAGTATTCGCTCACCTCCGACCAGCAGGTGTGAGCGCCCCCTCGGAGCCGGATCGAACAGATCGGCGTTACGCAGTAGCTCCATGCAACCTCGAAGACAAAAGTTCAGGGCGGCTTATACGATAATGCGTACTAGCGGCCACTTCCGCCAACGCTACCTCTTCCAGCAAATTCCCAGATCAGCCGCTTACGTAGGACCCTCCCGTCGAGGCGTCATGCCTGCTGCCGGACCCACCGCACCGACCCGCCGAGCCTTTGCCGAGCTCCTTGCCGAAGCGCGAACCCGCACCGTACTCCTGGTCAGCTCTCTTTCTGCCGAACAGTTCAACAGTCAGCCCGATCCCGAGCTCGTCTCCGTCCTCTCCCAGCTCGAGCGACTGGTCCGCTATGAAGAGCGCGTGCTGCTGGGCGAATCCGGCGCCGAGCCGGGGGTAGAGTCCTACGACGACTGGTTCGATCAAATGAGCGAGGTCCGCCAGCGCGTTCTCCAGCGGCTCGACGACCTCGACCTGGGCGAGGATCTCGCCTGGCAGGAACGCTTCCGGCTGGTGCTGGAGCATGAGTACCGGACCGGCGAAACCATTCTGGAGAGTCTGCAGGCGCAGGGAACTCCGTACAGTCCGCACCAGGAGCGCCGGCTGCCGCGGGGCCGCCGGCTGGCCGATCCGGGAATGATGGTGCGGTTTCCCGGCGGAACCGTGCAGATCGGATCGTCGCCCGGGGCACCCGCCGGGCCCGAGGAGAAGCCGCCCCACTCGGTTGCCGTCGAGCCTTTCTGGATTGATCTGATGCCGGTGACCAACGGCGACTTCATGACCTTCATGGCGGAAGGAGGCTACACCGAGCGGGGACTCTGGTCCGAGGAAGGGCTGCACTGGCTCAAGGGCTCGCAGGTGTACATGCCGCGCGACTGGTCCTGGCAGGACGGCGCCTGGTGGCTTCGGCGGATGGGACGAGACGTTCCGCTCGACCTCACCGCTCCGGTCTCGGAGATCTCATTCTACGAGGCAGAGGCGTTTGCCCGCTTTGTCGGCAAGCGGCTGCCCACCGAAGTCGAATGGGAGGCCGCGGCCACCTGGGATCCGGAGACCCAGTCGCGCCGAAACTATCCCTGGGGCAACATGCCGCCCAGCACCCACGTGGCGAATCTCGATCAGCTCGCGTTCGGGCCCGCGGCGGTCGGCGCTTTCCCGGGAAACGTCTCGCCGGTCGGCTGCTATGGAATGATCGGAGACGTTTGGGAGTGGACGGTAAGCGGGTTCACACCCTACGCCGGCTGCGACGAGGCCGCGGCGCAGCTCGCCGGATGCACGTTCAGCCGCGACTTCAAGGTGCTCCGGGGAGGTTCCTGGGCCAGCCGGGCCGGCGCGGTACGCAGTGCGTCACGCCGAGCCGCCGCACCGCACGAGCGGTATCACTTCACCGGGTTCCGCTGCGCGCGCGACGCCGTCTGACAGTCGAAGCAGTCCGCTCAGGGCTGCTGAGTAACGGTGTTTCTGCAGGGCTCGGGTGGCTCACTTCGGCGCCGGCGTTCGCTCATGGATTCGAGATCCCAAGACAGGGCTGCCGCTCACTAACGCGCCTGCGTGAGCCATCCCGAGCCCTGCTGCCACTCTCCGACGGGTATACTAAGCCGCGACTGGCGGGTGACACCGGAGGGCGCGTCAGCACGAGGGGAGGAGACCGGGGCGGCAGCCGTACCCCAGGAGCGGAGCCGCAGTAGCTGAGCCGCTCCGGGCTCCGACCGTCGAGTGCTGCAGCGCCCGAAGGGGGCACCTGCCAGTCGCGCCGAACTGCTACGACTCCAGTCCCTCCGGCACGCCGTTCGGATACTGTTCCTGAATCGCCTCCTGGATCCGCTGTATCCGGTTCTCCGGATTCGGATGCGTGCTGAAGAACTCCGGCGGCCGGTTCCCCTCCGACGCCTCACCGAGGATCTGCATCAGCGCAGTCATCGACCGCGGATCGTATCCCGCCTCACCGGTGAAGCGCACGCCCAGCCGGTCCGACTCGAGCTCGTCCTGCCGCCCGAACCGCATGTTCACCAGCTGCCCGATCATCGCGGCGACCGCCGCTGAGCCTCGGCTCGACGGATCGCTCGGATCGTAGGTGGCGAGTACCGCCGCTCCGGTCAGTCCCTGAGTCAGCTGCTGCTTCGCGATGTGCTCCGCTCCGTGGCGCGCCACCACGTGCGCGATCTCGTGCCCGAGCACGCCGGCCACCTGACCGTCGGTGGTGAGCCGGCGCAGCAGACCTTCGGTGATGAAGATCTGCCCGCCCGGCAGCGCGAA
>DASPKB010000295.1:0-5491 GCA_035628315.1 Gemmatimonadales bacterium
TGGACCCCGGCGCCAGTGAGGTCTTCACCCAGGGTTTCCGCTCTAACCCGCGTTCCACCGCCTTTCGGGCCAACAGGCCGGCCGCGAGCATGACCGACGGGTTTGAGGTATTGGTGCAGCTGGTGATCGCGGCGATGACCACGGAGCCATGGTCCAGCACTGTGGCCGCGTCCTCCAGCATCACTGCCCGGGCGGAAGGCGAGGCCGGAGATCCCTCGCCCCACACCCCGAGCGCAGCCGGACCCTCACTCGAGCCCTTGGCCGCTTCCTTCCCCGGCCGGGTCGAGCCGGCCGGAAGCAGGCTGGGCAGGGCCTCGCGAAAAGAGCGCCGTGCATCCGACAGCTTGATGCGATCCTGCGGGCGCCGGGGTCCGGCGATGCTGGGCTCGACCGTAGAGAGATCGAGCGCAAGGGTATCGGTGAACACCGGGTCGGGAGATCGGGAGCTGTGAAACAGCCCTTGCTCCTTCATGTATGCCTCGACCAGCGCCACGCGTTCCTCCGAACGGCCGGTAAAACGGAGATACTGGAGGGTCACATCGTCCACTGGGAAGATGGCACAGGTAGCGCCGTATTCCGGTGACATGTTTCCGATCGTGGCACGGTCGGCCAGCGCGAGGTTTGCGAGTCCGGGCCCGTAGAATTCCACGAACTTTCCGACGACGCCTTTCCGCCGCAGCAGCTCGGTGACGGTAAGAACCAGATCCGTCGCCGTTGCGCCCTCGGGCAGCCGGCCCTCCAGTCGGAACCCGATGACCTCCGGAATCAGCATGGATACCGGTTGGCCCAGCATGGCGGCCTCAGCCTCAATGCCCCCCACACCCCAGCCCAGAACACCGAGGCCGTTCACCATGGGAGTGTGCGAGTCGGTGCCGACGAGCGTGTCCGGATAGGCCTGTGGCAGGTCGCCCGGACGACCATGGGGATTTTCGTCTGAGGTGAATACAACGCGTGCCAGATACTCCAGATTGACCTGGTGGACGATGCCGGTATTGGGCGGCACTACCTTGAAGTTCTGAAAGGCCCGCTGACCCCACCGCAGGAACTGGTAACGTTCACGGTTGCGCTGGTAATCGAGGTCGACGTTGGTAAGAAAGGCTTGGGGCGTGCCGAAAGCGTCCACCTGCACCGAGTGGTCGATGACCAGCTCGACCGGCTGAAGCGGATTGATTCGGGCCGGATCGCCGCCGAGCTCGGCCATCGCGTCACGCATGGCCGCGAGATCCACCACAGCAGGCACACCGGTAAAGTCCTGCAACAGGACCCGTGCTGGGGTGAAAGCAATCTCCCGCGTAGACGGCACCTCCGGCGACCAGCGGGCCAGCGTTGCGATGTCTTCTCGGGTGACCGTCACGCCATCCTCAGTCCGCAACAAACCCTCGAGGAGGATGCGAAGCGAGTACGGGAGCCGGCTCACGTCTATGCCCGCGGAGGCCAGCGCGCTCAACCGGAAAACTTCGTAGTTACGCGAGCCCACCCGAAGGGTGGAACGTGCGCCATACGAGTCGCTCATGCGCGTAAACTAAGCACTTCAGCGTATCGGAGCACATCCGCGCGTGCTGCTGCCACAATACTGCCGAATCCTCCGACAGTGGACATTCTGACCGGATGCTTTTACAGTGTTGGTCCGATTGGATGTTCGTGGCATCCATCATCCCACCCAATGGTCATCGTCGCAAATGCCACACGCCGAGGAAGCGAAGCCGGTCGTGGCCGGCAGCGCCAACTGTCTCGTGGTCGATGACGAACCGAGTGTTCGTCGATCACTGACCCGGATGCTCCAGGCTCAGGGGTTTACCTGCCTCGAGGCCGGCAGTGGACGCGAGGGACTCCAGGTCCTGGAAAAGACCGGCGAGATCCCTCTGATCATTTCCGACATGCGCATGCCCGAGCTGGACGGCATGGGATTTCTGGAGGCGGTCCGCCAGAAGTTCCCTGACAGCTCGGTCATCATGCTCAGCGGAATCAGCGAGACCACCACCGCCGTTGACTGCCTTCATCTGGGCGCGGCGGACTTCCTTTTAAAGCCGATCTCGCTGGGGGAGCTCCAAGCCCGGGTCAGCCGGGCGCTGGAGAAGCGGGCGCTGGTCCTGCAGAACCGTTTCTACCAGCAGCATCTGGAGCAGCAGGTTCAGGAACAGGCTCAAAGAATTCAGGAGCTCTTTCTCCAGGGCGTTCAGATGCTGGCGCGCGCTCTCGAGGCTAAGGACGCCTACACCAGGGGTCATTCCATTAGGGTGAGTCAGTATGCGGTGGCGACCGCGTCGGAGCTGGGATTCGAGGGTCCCGGCCTGGACGGGATCAGGCTCGGAGGTGAGCTACACGACATCGGCAAGATCGGCACCCGGGAGGCGGTGTTGCACAAGCCAAGCTCCCTTACCCCTGACGAGTTCCGTCAGATCACTGAGCATCCAGCCCTGGGCGAGCGAATGTTATCGCCTCTGGCGCACGAATCTCCCGATGTGTTGCGGATCGTCCGCTCGCATCACGAGCGGCTGGATGGCCGAGGATTTCCGGATGGACTGAGGGGTGAACGGATCCCTATCGAGGCCCGGATCGTTGCCGTAGCAGATTCCTTCGACGCAATGACCACGCGCCGGCCCTACCGTGAGGCGCGGCCCCCGGACGATGCCATGCTCGAGCTACGCCGGGTGGCTGGAACCCAGCTGGATCCCGACGTGGTCGAGGCGTTCATCACCTCATTTCCGATGGCTCGGGAACTGTCTGCCTCAGGCGAAGCTGGGTGCCACTCAAATCTCGCGCAGCATCGTGCGCATACGAATGGCCAGCGCCTCAATCTCGCGCAAACTGGTGAGCGTTTCAGGATCCATACGGGATTCGTTCAGCAGGAGGAGCTGGGTCTCGGCTAACAGCGCTGAGAGCGGGTTGGATAGATCGTGCCGTAGCCGGCTGAGCCGCTCGGATTCATTCATGAGAACCTCGCGACCAGGAGGTCACGAACCGACCGCAAATCTGCATCCCTCCAGACTGGAGCTGATTCGGAAACATCGTGCAGACAGTGAGCTTATGCAATAGACCGAGCCGCTAAATCAGTCGGACTTCGCACTTCCCTCTTGACTCCACGGATTAGGCTACCTACTTTCTGGTGCTTCTAGTTGACAGGAAACTCCCCGTCCACACAGCGTTTCGCAGCCTCGGCGCCCTCTCGGCCGTCTACATACACAGTCCAACCCCGCTGGATCTTGCACTCTCACAATTCTTCATGTCGGCTCGCCTGGCGAGCCCGTCCGCTCCGGAGTCCCTCCCGTGGATATCGCTGAGCTAAAGCAAAAGTCGGTCGCTGAGCTCCACACCTTAGCAGAGCAGTTGAACATCACTAACTACTCGGGCCTCAGGAAACAGGACCTGATCTTCCGGATCGAGCAGTCACTGCTGGATTCGGATACGGTGATCCGGGGCGAGGGTGTACTGGAGATCCTGCCCGAAGGCTACGGCTTCCTGCGCAGTCAGGACTGGAACTACCTGTATGGGCCGGATGACATCTACGTGTCGCCCAGTCAGATCAAGCGTTTCGATCTGCGCACCGGGGACACGGTCATGGGACAGGTCCGCCCGCCTAAGGAGGGTGAGCGCTACCTGGCCCTGCTGAAGGTGGAGCAGGTCAATTTCGAGGAGCCGGAAAAGACCAAGCACCGGATTGCCTTCGATAACCTTCGGCCGCGCTATCCCGACGCTCGGATCCGGCTGGAGCGGAAGAACGGCGACCTGTCCATGCGGGTGGTCGACCTGCTCAGCCCGTTGGGCAAGGGACAGCGCGCTCTGATCGTCGCGCCGCCAAAGGCGGGCAAGACGATCCTCATGCAGAAGCTGGCCAATGCCATCAGCGAGAACCATCCGGAGATCGTCCTCATCGTGTTGCTCATCGACGAGCGCCCCGAGGAGGTCACCGACATGGAGGAGAACGTCAAGGCGGAAGTTATCTCGTCCACCTTCGATGAGCCCGCCGACCGGCACGTCCAGGTGGCTGACATGGTCATCGAGAAGTCCAAGCGTCTGGTGGAGCATGGCCGCGATGTCGTCATTCTGCTCGACTCGATTACCCGTCTCGCCCGGGCCCATAACGTCGTCGTCCCCCACTCCGGCAAGATTCTGTCGGGCGGTGTCGACGCCAACGCGCTCCAGAAACCCAAGCGGTTCTTTGGTGCCGCCCGGAACATCGACAAGGGTGGCAGTCTCAGCATCATCGCTACCGCTTTGATCGATACGGGCAGCCGAATGGACGAGGTGATCTTCGAGGAGTTCAAAGGCACAGGCAACTCCGAGCTGGTGCTCGACCGCCGGTTGGCCGATCGCCGGATCTACCCGGCCATCGACATCCAGCGGACCTCCACCCGGAAGGAGGAGCTGCTGATGGACAAGGACGAGCTCAACCGGGTGTACCTGCTCCGGAACTTCCTCGCCGATATGCCTCCAGTGGAGGCCCTGGAATTCCTCCTCGAGCGGATGAAGCGAACCAAGAACAACAAGGAATTCTTCGCCACAATGGCACAGTAAAGTCGGAGACGTCGGAGAAGTCGGAGAGGGCGGAGAGGTCTCGAGTCATCGAGCTTTCCGTCCTCTCCGTCTTTGCGTCCTCTCCCTCTACATTCCGGCATGATTCCCACCACCGGCCGCATACTTGGAGTCGATTGGGGCGAAGTACGCATCGGATTGGCCCTGAGTGACGAAACCCAGACCCTTGCCAGCCCACTCGAGACTCTGCTCCGGCGGAAAGGAAAGCGGTTTCCGATGCGGCCATTCCTCGAGCTGACGGTGGAGCATCGTCCGGTTGGGCTGGTGGTGGGGCTGCCTCTCTCGGGAGAGGGTCGCGAAGAGGAAAGCGCTGGTGCCGCCCGCGAGCTGGCTGCGGCATTGTCCAGACAAACTGGTCTGCCGCTCGAGTTATGGGACGAGCGGATGACGACGGCCCGAGCACTGGGAGCTATCCAGGAGCAGGGAGGATCCACACGAGGCCGCAAGGCCGACGTCGACGCGCTGGCCGCAGCCGTGCTGCTGCAGCAGTTCCTGGACGCGCGCAAGAACCGGCTGGGGACGACGGAGATGTCCGAAAGGTGAAAATCGGAGATCTGCGGCGGCCGTGGCGATTCTTTCGGCTCATCGGTTCCGTTTTTTTGATCTTTATAATCCTCTCCGGCTGCTCCGGCTCGTCCCAGCCCGCCCGCGTAATACTCCCACCTGGCGCAACGTTCGCAGCCGTGACCGACAGCCTGATGGCTCATAGGGTGATCTCAAACCGCCGCTGGTTCAAGCTGCTTGCCCGGGTTCGTGGAGTAGAGCGGTCGGTGCATGCGGGCGTGTACGAGTTTCCGGCGGGGACCTCACCGTGGCAGGTCCTGGGAATGCTGGCCCGGGGGAAAAAGGCAGCACTCCGGTTCACGGTACCTGAGGGACTCACCATCCAGGAAGTTGCCTCCCTGGCTGCAGATCGGCTCGGAATTCCGGAGAAAGAGTTTATCACCGCGGCTCGTGA
>DASPKB010000296.1:0-4954 GCA_035628315.1 Gemmatimonadales bacterium
CCCACGAAGCCGGCCCCGGGGAAGAACGGCGGGCCGAAGATACCGGGATCGAAGGTCCACTGATCGGTACCCGAGAACGTGTGCTCGTAGGTATTCCCGAGCGCAAAGGGCACAACCACCGTGGAATAGTTAGCATCGGCCTGCGCCACGTCCATGTCGGCACCGAACGCGGCGTACATGCTGGTGAGCGTGTACCCGCCATCAGGGATATCAAGTCCGCTGAACCGAGACTCATTCAACCGCTGGAAGTTGGCCCCGGCCTCCTGGACGATCTCGCGCATGCCCGGACGGATTGCGGCATAGGCCGCGGGGTCACTCGCAGTGACGTTGTAGAACGTATAAATGAAGTAAAGGATGTCCTGATTTCCCGCGGGATAATTCCAGCCCATGCCCCGCTGCTCGACCAGAACGCCGAGCGGGTGGTTGCGTCCCGCGCTCAAGGAGGGGTTCCCCTCCCAGGAGATGAACCATACATCCCCCTGGGATGCTGAAACGCGCCCTCTCAGCAACGGATTGAAGTTGTCCTGGCCCGCATCCCCCTGCGGCACGAAAGCGGCCTGGGGCCAGTTGGTTACATCTTCGGGGTTGGTCGCGTTGTAGATCGGCTCGACCGGCTCGCCGTGGTCGTCGCCCCGGGGGCTGAACAGCTGGGCACCGGTAGTATCCCCGGCCCAGTCGAATCCGGCTGCGGGATCGATGATCCCGGCAACCTGCAGTCCGGAGTTGAACACGTACTGGTCGGCCGTTCCCTTGGGCCAGTATCCGCCGCCGATGGTAGAGGAACCCAGCGAGTCGACGCAGATATTACCGATACCGGAAAGCCCGCAGTAGATCCGGTTAATGGTCAGGGCACCGTTGGCCCCGGCCATCAGTCGGATCAGCCGTTTCTGCAGCCCAGGGCGGGGCTTAGCCGTTGCCGCATCCGGGAGGAAAGACAATCCCAGTGCGAGGATCGCCACCCGGAGCAGTGTGCTCTTACAGAGGAAAGAATGCATCGCGTCCTCTCTCAGGAAGAAAACTGCGCGCCGACGGAGGCGGAGACGTGCTCCCGCCGGCGCGCTGACATTTTCAGAAGTTGATTTCCAGGCCGAGCCGCATGCGACGGGGCTGGCCGGTAAAGTTGTGAGCACCCCGAACCAGGTTGTACAGCGCGTCGGAGGCAGTCCGCTGTTCGGTCACATCGAAGACGTGGTCCCCGTTTCCGAACCGCTCCTCGGTCCGAATCATGTAAATGCAGTTGGGGGAGCCCGGTTCTCCATCCTCGGTGATCCAGCCTGCGCAACCGGTACGCGGATCGGCCGCGCCCTCGAAGCTGAGGTCGATCGAGCCATCTTCGCCGACCACAATTCCGTTGGCCTCGGCCTCTCCAACCCACTCGTCCTGGTTGGCAGCAAACTCGGATTCGGCCTCCTGCTCGTTGACCAGGTCATTCGTCGCGGCAAACACCTGGATGACATTCCTGAAGTTCAGGATGTTGCGGGCATCGAGATATGCCGTTAGGTCGAGGCCGCCCAGCGCGAAGCCCTTGGTAAACCGTACATCGAACTCCTTGAAGGAAGGCAGGCGAGACTGGTTGAGCCCCTCAGGGAATTCACGATCGCAGTTGTCCCCGGACATGACGTCCTGGTCTGCGAAGGTGTTGTTGCACCGGGTGTACGGGGTGCCGCTGGTGTACCGGAAGCGGGCAAACACACCGAAGTTCTGGAAGATGCTTCCGACGGTGGTCCCTTCCTGCCAGTCGTTCGGGAAGTTGAGCGACGCCGCAGCCGCCAGAGTGTGCGGCCGGTTAAAGTCGGTAGGCAGGATGGCCTGCGGGGGTGGCTGGTTGCCGCCCGATAGTGCGTTGATCACCCGGGAACCGAAGTCGACGTAGGTGTCAGGGTCGGACCCGGTGTTCTTGGCATCCATGAAGCTGTAGGACAGGGTGCCGTTGAACAGGTTGCCGAACCGCCGGTCGAGCCGCACGTCGAGACCGCGGGTGTTGCCGAAGTCCAGGTTGGTGAGCATCCGGATGTTCTCGTTGGCCCCGGTGCCCGGATTCGGCAGTGAGATCAGGCGGTTGGCCGCATTGGCCAGGTTGTCCTTGTTGTAGGCGGAGAGGTCCAGCACCATGTCGTCGTTGAATGCGTGCCGGATCCCGAACTCGAACGTGATGGTCCGGCCGAAGTCGATGTCGGCGCCGAACACGTTGTTGGTGTTGGACAGATTGACGTCGGAATTGATGCCTTGAAGTACGACGCCGAAGTCCGGCACCTGCACCTGGTGAGCATAGGAGAGCCGGAAGTTGGTCCGGTCCGTCACCGGGAAGGATACCTGGACGTGCGGGCTGAAATAGTCGTGGCTCTGGTCCTCCGGGAACAGGGAGTCGTTGGTGAAGTACGCGTCGGGATTGGCGGCATCATACATGGGGTGGCTGGTGATCAGCGGGAACTCCCGCGGCCGCCGGGCCCCGGTCTTGTACCAGTCGTACCTGAGACCGCCGACCAGCACCACGTCGCCGAGGTCGAGACGATCCTCGATGAACGCGTTCCACCGCACCGGCTTCTCGAGGTAGATATCGGAGAAGATCTGGTCCTCCCACTGGTGGGAATAGCTCCCGATCTCGTAGCGGGTGAATTCACCACCGATCTTCACGCGGTTATAGCGGTCAGCCTGCCAGTCGAGGTTCGCCTTTCCTACCCAGCGATTTTCCTGGTACATGATGACGCGGCTACCCTGGGGCGAGCCGAAGCCGGTCTCGTAGAACTGGAGATCGGGACCCTCACCGCCCCGGTTATACAGGGCGTAGGGATTGTTCCGGAAGGCATCCCGGGAGGCATACTGAGCCCGGTTCTCGAGATCACCCGGGGCCCGACGGCTTCCGGGAATGTTCCGGCGGTAGTTCTCGACCAGCTCCTCGTTGATCGGGAAGTTGTCGAAGTCGACCACGAAGTCCATCGAGCCGAGCAGGAAGCCGCCAAACGGATCTCTGGTGTCCAGCTCGGTCTCGCGGGTCATCGGCGCCGAGATGGTCCTGTCCTGCTGATAGGAGATGTAGGTCTCCAGCGCGAGGGCCCGCTCGGTGGACCGGGTCAGGTTCTGGGTCCAGTTGAGCGTGAACACGCGGCTCGTGTTTCTAAATCCGGGCAGCGCCTCAGGATTGTAGAGGTTCTGAAGCGTGAGCACCCGGCCGGTGAGATCCCGGTTCTGGGTGAAGAAGCGCCCGTGGAACCGGTTGGCCAGGGCGGTAAACGCGATTCGGGAGCCGGTGCCGAAAGTGTAGTTCAGCTTGCCGGTGACCTGATAGGTAGAGCGGCCCGACCACGGGCTCTGGGCTCCCTGGCAGTCCACCCCGTAGTTGCTCGCGATACCCGGGTTGGTGCTACTGGAGAACTGATCGCACTCCCCCCGATATGCCGCGAAGTTGTAGACCGGAACCATGGTGGTGTCCGCAGTGGGATCATCCACCGCCGACGGGACGGGTACGACGGTGTCGATGCCGGCCGGCACAAAGACCGGAACCTGTTCCGCATCGAACCCAGTCGCGATCGACTTCTGACCTTCCAGCGCGCCGGAGAGGAAGAATGTCAGGTTGCGGGTGATCGGACCGCTGAAGCTGCCCTGGAAGCGGTTGAATCCCCAGCCGCCAGTGGTGCCGAAGGGCTCGTCGGTCTCGTAGCCGAAGCTGCCTTGGAACTGGTTGCCGCCGGTCCGGATCTGGCTGGCGATGATGCCCGACTGGGCGTTCCCGAACTCGGCCGAAGAGGAGCCGGTGGTGACCGAGGCCTCTTCCAGCGCGTTCGTGCTGACGATCACCTCGGTGCCGAGGGACCCCAGGTTCGAGTTGCCCCGGTAGCCGGGCGAGACCGGCACGCCGTCAATGTAGGTCACGGCCTCGTCGGTACGGCCGCCACGAATCGACAGGGTGTTGCCCGTAGGACTAGCCACCACGCCGGGCTGAAGCGCCAGGACGGCGTTCAGGCGGTCGACCGGAAGGTTATCGGTAAACGCTCCGTCGATCCGCTGTTTGGTGGTGACCTCGTCCCGCGGTACCAGCGGCTGGGTCTGCTGCACGACGGTGATCTCCTGGATCTGTACCGCCGTCTGCTCCAGCTGGATGTCGACCGTGATGGTCTGGCCGGCGAGCATCTTCACGCCGTCGACCTGGGTCGACTTGTACCCGATAAAAGCGGCCCGAACACTGATCGTCCCGGCCGGCACGTTGTTGATGAAGTAGTACCCCTGTGGATTGGTAAGGGCGTTGAACGCCGTTCCAACGATAAACACCTGCGCGTTGGCGATGGGTGCGCCCGCTTGGTCACGCACCCTGCCTTCGAGTTTACCAGTCGCGCCCTGCGCCAGGAGCGTACCCGCTCCCGTGCCCAGAGCGACTGCCGCGAGCGCGAAGCGTCGCGCGGCGCGTGCGAAGGCGCTGACACAGCTTTGCTTCATGGAAACGTCCTCCAAAGGCGTGGAACTACAAATACCGCCGGCTTGCCGCGGGAAGCGTACACGCCTCCCCTTGGCCCGAAGGCCTACTTCGGAATGAGACTGCGTGGGATGAGTGCCTGCACTGTGTGATGGGGACGGCGTAAAACCACTTTGACCAGCGTGATACTGACTGCGCGACCGCGGCCCGGTCGGCAGGATCCCAATATGAAGTGCCAAAAATTTCGTGTCAAGGAAAAGTCACGGCCTGATGCCCGCTGACCACTCCCGACGTAACTGTCTGAAACCCACAAAGTTGCCTGTTGAAACGCGGCCGTACTAAAACAACCCGAGCTCGGGATGAAACGCGGGGCCGTAGTGCGAAACAGCGGAGCCCACCGGCCGGCGGCCCTCAACTGATGTCGCAGGCCTGTGACGACGCGCGATGATAACTCGGCCAAGTGGAGTTGGTAAGAGGGTTGGTGACTGGCGGCTGGCGTCCGGCCCTCAGGCCGTAATCAGATCTACCTGCGGCTCTCGTGGAGTG
>DASPKB010000297.1:0-12353 GCA_035628315.1 Gemmatimonadales bacterium
GCAGCCTGGCATCCTGACGCACGGTGGGGAGCTGCTGGCTGAAAGCGAGCAACTGCCGGCTGAGACTGGCTGCCTTGCGCGCGGCGACGATCATCGCTTTTACATCGGCGGCGCTGGAGTGCTCCAGTCCCAGGCCGCTCAGCACAAAATCGCCGAAGCCGAGCACCACCGCCATCTGATTGTTGACTTCGTGCGCCACTCCTCCAGCGAGCATCGCCACCGACTGCAGGCGCTCTGCCTGGTGCAGCCGGCCCTCGAGGAGCCTCTGCTGGGTAATGTCGCGAATGATGGCGGATATCGCGGTCAGCTCGCCGGGTGGCTCGATGTGGGGCGTGAGCCCCAGCGATACGTCAAGGCGCCGGCCATCCTTATGGACTCGCACGGTCTCCAGTTGAACCGGCTGGCCGGCGCGCATGAAATCCGTGAAATCAGCGAACTCCACCGAGCGGTCCGAAGGGACGATCAAGCTGTCGACCGACCGCCCTATGGCTTCCGTGGCCATATACCCGAAGAGGCGTTCCGCACCGGCGTTCCAGGAGAGCACCGTCCCGTCCGGCGAAGTCACGATGATAGCATCGGCCGATGCCTCGACTACGGTAGCAAGCCGCTCCACCCGACGCCGCGCCTCCAACAGCTCGCGCTCGTAGGTGCGGCGCTCGGTGGCGTCGAAGATGGTGCTCCGTGTGATGACTACGTGTCCGGCAGCATTCCGGTGCTGAACCGAGTTGACCAGGACCGGCAGCAGCCTTCCGCCGGCACAGACGATATCCAGTGCCATTTCCCTGACGAAGCCCTGCATCAGGAGCAGAGGGTCGAAGTGGGTCTCGTAGAACACCCGGCCGGGCGTCGTCAGAAAGTCCCTCAGCCGCTTGCCGATGACGGATTCGCGGGAGAATCCGGTCCAGTCCAAGAAGGTCTGATTGACCCGGACAATCGACCCATCGGCCAGTGCCGACATGTAGCCGCACGGCGCATGCTCGTACAGCTCCTCCGGGCTCTCGTCGAGCATGACGGACGCAGACGCCGCGGTGACGCCGTTCATGCGCGGGTCAACCGCCGAGGTACGCCTTCATGGCGGCGATAGTCTCTTCGGGGGCGCTGAGATTGGGGCAGTGTCCGGTGGCCTTCATGATGATAAGCCGGCTGTTCGGCAGCTGAGCATGGACATACTCCCCAACTGCGATCGGCGCAATAGCGTCGTCCGAGCATTGGAGTACCAGCGACGGAACCTTCACGCCCGGCAGGTCCCGCCGGTTGTCCGACAGGAACGTGACCCGCGCGAACTGCCGGGTAATCTCGGGATCGGTACGACAAAAACTGGCGGTCAGCTCCGCGGCGAGCTCCGGCCGATCCGGGTTCCCCATGATCACCGGGGCCATGGTCGAGGACCATCCCATGTGGTTGCTGTCGAGGAACTCGAGCAGGCTGTCGATGTCGGAGCGGCCGAAGCCGCCGAGATAAGCCTCGTCGTTGACGTAGCGGGGCGAAGGGCCAATCAGGATCAGATGGGCGAAGCGCTCCGGCTCCCGGTTAGCCGCCAGGATGCCAATCATCGAGCTCACCGAGTGACCCACGAAGATCGCGTTCTTCAGCCCCTCTGTCGCACAGATCTCCAGCAGATCGGTGGCGTAGCCGTCAAGGGTCCCGTACTTCTGCCGGTTGTAGGCGCGGAGATCGGATTGGCCCGACCCTACGTGATCAAACAGGACAATCTGATAGTCGTTCTCGAAGGCCGGAGTGATGAACCGCCACATGTTCTGGTCGCAGCCGAACCCGTGGGCAAAAATCATCGGCTGGGTACCCCGGCCGAACACCTTGACGTTGTTCCGCACCCGCACCGACCCTCCGGCTACCGTCTGCATCAGGCCGACTCTCCGGCGGGCGCCGGTCTCGTCTCGGGGTGGGTCCGAACGACTCGGCGCCAGACCTTGGCTGCAATCCACTCACGAAAACCGTCGAGGATCTCGTACACCGTTGGTATCACCAGCAGAGTGAGCAACGTCGAAGTGATGACACCGCCGATCACCGCCCGTCCCAGTGGAGCCCGGAAGTCGGCGCCCTCCCCTGCCCCAATGGCCACCGGAATCATGCCGGCAATCAGAGCCAAGGTAGTCATCATGATGGGCCGGAGGCGAATTCGACCAGCCCGGATGAGCGCGTCCCGCAGCGAGGTACCTCGTTCCCTGCGGTCCCACTTGGCAAAGTCGATGAGCAGAATCGCATTCTTGGCCACGATCCCCATGAGCAGGATGACCCCGATCAAGCTCATGATATTAAGCGTGTCACCGGTAATGATCAGGGCAATGACCACGCCGATCAAGGAGAGCGGCAGCGAGATCAAAATCGCGAGCGGATCGAGAAAGCTCCCGAACTGTACCACCAGAATCAAGTACATCAGCACGACGGCAACCCCCAGCGCCGTTCCGATCCGGGTGAACACCTCGGCCTGGTCGCGGGCCTCTCCACCCTGGGTGATTTCGTAGCCGGGTGGCAGCGGCAGGGTGGCCAGCCGGGCTTCGACGTCTCGCAGTACTTCGTTGAGTGACCGGCCGGTGACATTGGCCTCGACGTTGATCACCTTATCGCGGTCAAGATGGTTGATCTGCGCCGGCCCTACGTTCTGGGTAATCCGCGCGATCTGGCCCAACGGTACTGTGGTGGGCGTTCCATCACGGCCCGCTACGACCAGCGGAAGAGACGCAAGGTCGCTCGCCCGCCGCCGGGCTTCAGGTACCAGCCGGACCACGACATCCCGGGTTTCCCCGGTGGGATCCACCCAGTCACCGGCATCCAGGCCGGCAAAGGCCGGCCTGAGCGACTGGGCAACCTGGCCCACGGTGATGCCGAGGGAACCGGCCAGGCCGCGGTTGATCTCCACCTCCAGCTCCTGCCGTTCACCGCGCGCGGAGAGCCCCACGTCAACAGCGCCGGGCACCTGCTCCACCAGACGCCGGGCTTGCTCCGCCAGAGATGTCAGAGTGTTGGCATCGGTGCCTCGCAGCTGCAGCTGAATCTGCTTGAAGGCACCTCCGAAACCGCTGGTAAAGACCGAGACCTTCGCGCCACCCAGCTGCTTGACCTCGTTTCTCAGGACCTGGCCCAGCTCCTCCTGGCTGATGTCACGGTCTTTTTTGGGGACCAGCCGAACGTAGATCTGTGCCTGGTCCACTCCCTGGGCCCTGAGCGGCAGCGGCGTTCCGATCGTGGTATAGGTGTAGCGCACCTCGGGGTGTGCCCGTGCCAGCTGGGCGGCCTGCTCGCTTTTTATTCGAGTGTACTCCAGGCTCGAGCTCGCCGGAGTCTCCACAATGAAGAAGATTTCGCTGCGATCGCTCACCGGAACGAACCCGGCACCTCCGGCCGCCGCCTGGAGTGCAATGGCGCCGATGAATGAACCGAGTGCCAGGCCCACCATCGCCAACCGGTGGTCCAAAGCCCAGGCGATCACCCGCTCGTAGCGCACGGCCTGCCGGTCGAACCAGCGGTTGAATCGCTCCAGGGCACGGGCGATTGGATTTCTTCGCTCATGAGCTTCCGTCTGGGGATCGGCCCAGTAGGCGGAGAGCATCGGGTCCAGCGAGAAGCTCACGAAAAGCGATACCAGCACCGCGCACGCGATGGTGAGCGCGAATGGCTTGAACCACTGCCCCGCGACCCCGTACATGAAGGCCACCGGCACGAACACCGCCACGATCGAGAACGTGGTTGCCGTAACCGCCAGCCCGATCTCATCGGTGCCTTCCCGGGACGCGGTGTAGTGGTTTTTTCCCATCTCGATGTGGCGAACGATGTTCTCCCGAACCACAATGGCATCGTCGATCAGAATGCCGATCGAGAGCGACAGACCCATCAGCGACATGGTGTTGAGGGTGAAGCCGAAGGCCCACACCGCGATGAAGCTCGCCAGTACGCTCACCGGAAGGGCCAGGCCGGTGATGACCGTGGAGCGCCAGGAGTTGAGGAAGAGAAACACCACCAGCACCGTGAGCAGCGCGCCCTCAATCAGTGCCTCCTGAACGTTGTTGACTGCGGCACTCACCCGTTCGCCGGCGTCCTGCACCACTTCGAGCTTCACGCCGGCAGGCATGCGGGGCTGCAGCTCCGTCACCTGCCGCTTGATCTCGTCGGCGACGGCCGTTGTGCTGTAGCCCTTCCCCTTGATCACGTTGATGCCGACGGCTTCTCTCCCGTTGAACAGAGCGAGAGTGCGAGGCTCTTCAGTTCCGTCACGCACCTCGGCAAGCTGGCCCAGCCTTATGGTGCGACCGCCTCGCTCAGCCACCACGATGCTCTCGAAGTCACTTGGTGCCTCGGGCCGGCCCAGCAGCCGGATGGTCCGCTCGTTGAGCTCCGCGTTTACCCGCCCCACCGGAGCAGCGAGGTTCTGGGTCTGTATGGACTGGACCACGTCGGCGACACTGACGCCCGAGGCCTGCAACGCTTCCGGGCGAAGCTCTACCGTCAGCTCGCGGACGATCGCCCCCACCACGCTGGCCTGCGCCACTCCGGCGACGCCGCGAAGCTCACGGGTAACGGTAGGATCGGCGATCCTGCTGAGTGCCGTCGCCGGTAACACGTCGGAAGACAGAGTCAGCGAGACGATCGGCTCTTCCGCCGGATCGAACCGCTGGATGATCGGCTCCTCCATCTCCGGCGGCAGATCCCCCCGGATACCGGAGATCGCGTCTCGCACGTCCTGCGAGGCTTCCTGCACGTCCTTCTCGAAATCGAAGAAGACCGTGAACAGCGCCATGCCGTCGATCGATGAGCTGGTAGTGAGCTCGCCGTCCAGACCGCTGATGCCGAAGATCGCCTCCTCTACCGGCTCGACGATCTCCCGCTCGACCACCTCGGGTGAGGCCCCCGGGTACGGAATGGTCACGCTCACGACCGGCTGCTGGATGTCGGGAAACTCGTCGGTCTGCAGATTGATCAGCGCAGCGAGGCCGAACACCACGATCGCCAGCATAACTGTGATGGTGACGATAGGACGCTGAATGGCAAAATCGGAGATGAACATGATTACTTCTGCCTGTTTCCGCTCTCGACCGGGGCGGCAACGGCCTCTTCCCGATCCTGTTGTATGCGCACCGTGGTTCCTTCAGCCAGCTCCTGGGAAGAGCCCAGCAGCACGGTGTCGCCCGGACTCAACCCGCGCACCACCTCGACCATCTCCGCGGCCAGATCGCGGATGCCCAGCTCGACTTTCACCCGGCGTACCCGCGACTGCTGGACCTGAAGGACCTCCTGGCTGGTACCCTTGGGATCCAGGGCGGCCACCGGGATAGCGGTGGCGCGCTTGCGCTCACTCTCCACCCGGCCCTCGGTGAACAGGCCCGCCACCAATCCCTGGTCGCGATTAGGAATAGTCACATAGATCCGGACCTGCCGGGTAGCCGGATCTACCGCAGGGTTGATCCGATCGATGCGCCCCTGAAACCGCCGGGCACCATAGCCCGCTACAGTAAACTCCACCGGTGTTCCCAGCTTAAGCGATTGCAGCTGCTCGGCCGGCACCGTCGCCTCGAGCTGCATGCTGCTGGGATCGACCACCGTATAAAGCAAGGCGCCGGGCTGAACCACATCGCCCGCGCTCACCTCACGCTCGCTCACCACTCCCGCGAATGGCGCGCGTATGGTCGCCCTCTCCAGCTGCTCCTGAGCCGATACCAGCCGGGCCTGGGCATCGGCCAGCGCGGCCTCAGCGGTGGCCACCCGGCTCTTCGAGCGTTCCAGATCGCGCTCCGATACGGCGCCGGCTCCGTGAAGCCGCTCATCCCGCTCGGAGTCGCGCCTCGAATCGGCCAGCGCGACTTCCGCACTGCGGAACGCCGCGCGGGCGGAAAGAAACGCATCGTTGAGCGCCACGTCGTCGATCTTGGCGAGTACCGTCCCGGCCGTCACCCGCTGTCCGGCCTGAACCCGCACCTCCCGAACCGGACCGCCGGTCTCAGCGCGCACTTCGGCCTGCCGCACCGCCGTCAGGGATCCGGAAATGATGGGGCCGGTAGCCAATGTGGTCTCCTGCGCTACCCCTACGTTTTCCGGCCCGAGCAGGATCGGGGGAGGGGGCGCCTCTGCGGTATTCGGCTGGTCTCCCCCGCCGCAAGCGGACAGGCCGAGGAGGATGAGCAATACTGGTCTCATGACGCGGGTTCTTTCCATTATTGGCTCGCGGTGCTGAAGCCCGGCCGTCCGGGTGTGACCGGCACGGGCACGGGCGCCGCACGGGAAGCAGGAGCAGCCGGTAGCACGGGTGGCGTGCCGGTAGCCCCTTCGAGTGGCAAATCCTTCAGCAGCGCGAGGCGAACCCGGGCAACCTGAAGATCGCGCGCGGCCTGGGCCCGGTTCGCCTGGGCCTCCTGGAGTTGCAACCGGGAATCACTCAGCTCAGTCTGAGTGGAGATGCCTTCGCGATAGCGGATCTCCGCGATCTGATAAGCGCGCTGGGCCTGGCGAACGGTCCCGGTGCTCGCCGCCCAGCGCGCCTCGGCTTCCTCACCAGTCGCCACCGTGTTGCGCGCATCGAGCCGAGCCTGCTCCTCCGTCTGGCGCAGCCGGAGCCGTGCCTGCTCCAAGCCGGCGCGGGCGATCATCCGCTCGCCGCTCAGCCGTCCGCCAGTGAACAGCGGGAGCTGCAGCGATACGCCGATGGTCCAGTCGGTGAGGAATTGTCCCGAAGGAAGCGGATCCTCCGGAAAGTTGAGCTTGGCGTACTGCGACGACAGCACGACAGCAGGCAGGCTCTGGGATCGAGCCACGGCGAGCTGCCCCTGTGAGGCACGCACATTCTCCTCGGCCTGCCGGACCGGGGCACGCTCGCCGATGGCGGTATCCGGCTCCACCTTCTCTGCGGCGGCAATCGGAACGGCGAGCGGTCCCTCTGCAGCCGCCGTATCACCCAATTCGGTTGTAAGCGCCACCGGCTGATCGAGCGGCAGGTTCAGCATCTGCGCGAGACGCAGGTACGCGAGATCGCGCGCGGTGCGGCGCTGGATTACAACCGGCCGCTGATTATCGCGCGCCACTTCAGCCCGGAGCAGATCGAACTCGGGCTGGGTTCCTACCTGCCGCGCCAGCCGAACGTCCTTGAGCGTGCGCTCCGCCTGAGTCAGCGATGCCTCGGCGATAGTGACCAGCCGGTCGCTCAACACAGCGTCATAGTAGGCTGTGGTGACATCGAGTACGAGCTGCGCTTCCTGGGCGGTCAATTCGGTTTCGGCCCGCCGCCGATTGGCCGAAGCGATCCGGTTCTGCGCCAGGATCCGTCCACCCGCAAACAAATTCTGCGAGAGCGACAGCCCGAAGCTCCACTGATTCGGCTGCCCGAACGGCAAATCGGCAAACGATGCGAAAGGATCAAGCGCGCTGGAACACTCCACCGCGTCTTCCAGCGCGGCGAGCCGCTCCTCAGGTGGGGCTCCGGGATTGGGAATGAAGGTGGGACAGAAGGACGGCCGAGCCACCGGCGTGGAGTCGCCGCTCTCCTCATCGGTGAGCGCAGCGAACTGCGTCTCCAGAGTACGGGTGTAGCTGAGTGAGCCGTTCAGCTGGGGAAAGAATTCACTCCGGGCTCGGCGCTGCTCGCCGCGGGCGGCTTCGATCCCGGCACGAGCTACTCCAACCGCTTCGCTTTCGTTCCGCGCGATGCTCAGTGCCTGCTCCAGGGAAAGCTGCCGCGCGGGCTGCTGGGCCTGAGCCGAAACTGGTGCTGCCACAACGGTGAGGAGCGGCAGCCAGAGAATCATCAACTTGGTTTTCATCACTACCCACTTGCGTTGCGGCGGCGCCCGACACCGATCGAGCGAAGAAATAGCCGGACGTATTCGTCAAGCGCCTGTTCAGGATCATTGCGGTACATGTCCACCATGATGTCACGCCCCATGGCATCCGCAAACAGCGTCCCCATGAGCATGGTCGAGGCAGTCATCTCGTCGAACTCCGCCTTGGCGAGCCCGACCTCGCGGAGCCGCCGGAGATACCGGCCTAGCGCGCGCGCGGCGCGGGTCGGGGCGCTGTTCTCGGCCGAGAATATTCCTGGGTGCTCGTGGATCTCGCCCATGCAGGTGCGGATCAATGCCCGCCGATTACGTAGTTCCGTGATATGGGACTGGGCCCAAGTACGGATCTCCCGGTAAGGGTCCCGCGGAGTGTCGGGAAGGGGCTGGGGGACTTCTGAGGTCCCGGCGCGGGTGATGGCCTCTTGGATCAGGGCGTCCTTGGACCCGAAGTGGCGGAACAGGGTAATCTCATTGACCCCTGCGGCCGTGGCGATCCGGCGGGTAGTGGCCCCCCGGTATCCCCCCTCCGCATAAACCCGCGCAGCGGCATCTAGTAGCTGGTCGCGTACCGACATGGCGGCCAGTATAGTGCAAACCCTGTTTGCAAGCAAGTGACTGCTTACATTTGGCCCTTGCGCGAATTGCACCCCCTGGTTAGCATTTTTGCGTCGCTCCTCTTGGGGCGATGTCGATAAAGGCAAACCCGTCGCGAGGCGGGGACGCAAAGCCAGGAGTCCCGGTGCAAGTTTTGGGATCGTCCGGTTGCCGAAGCGAAAGCACTTCCGCTCTTCCTTCGGCCTATTCCATCCGGGATAGGCGTTCTCGTATCCGACACCTGCTCGCTCGAGATCGCAGTCGCCGCCCCGTGGCGCTGCGTTGACGATCGACCTCGACGCGCAGGGGACCACTCACATCTCACGTCGGAGACATTCATGCGCCGCAGTCTCGTGGTTTCGCTCGCCCTGGCCGCGATGGTCAATGCGCCGGCCGTGGCTCAGACCTGCCAAGGCCTGGCCTCCTTCTCTGCTGGCCAGCTGCAGGTGGTCGGTAACGCGCAGTTCCCGGAGGCCGCCAAGGTTTGGGGGGCCAGCGTCAACTACGGCATGCCCTCGGGCATCTACGCTGGTGCCGACCTGTCCTCCACCTCGTTCGACAACGACGGTGGCAGCTCGCTGGGAATCGGCGCCCACGCCGGCTACCAGATGAAGCTGGGTCAGAGTGGCAAGATCAACCTCTGCCCGGTGGCCAGCCTGGCGCTCGGCATGGGGCCGGATGATGATGAGGCTGAGCTGAATTCCTCGAGCACCGATGCACACTTCGGGATCGCGCTCGGGACCGAGATGGGCTCGACCCGCCAGCTCCGGATTCTCCCGACGGCCGGCCTGGGCCTGCAGTACAGCAAGTTCAAGCAGGAGATCGGTGGAACCGGCCCGGGTGCAGGTGAGATCGAGGCCTCTGAGACCTACGGCCTGGCCCGTATCGGCGTCGGTTTCGTCTTCAATCAGCAGATCTCCGTTCGTCCGACTGTTGACATCCCGGTGGGTGTCGAGGGCGGCGCTGATCCAGTGTTCGGCCTGAGCGTTGGTTACAACTTCGGCAGCCGTGGCGTGAGCAAGGCTCGCCGCTAGTCTCCGACGTAGCACCGTAGTACAAACGGGAGCGGCTCGCCGCTCCCGTTTGCTTTTCCCGCCAGAGGTGGTCTGCATCTTGCCGAACACGCAGTGTGGTCGAGCCCCGATGCACCTTCGCTGAAAGACTCCATGCGCCGGCTGCAAATACTCCTGTTCACATTCATCGCTCTGTCTTGCGCTCCGCTCGAGGCGCAGACCTGTCGCGGGCTGGCGCCGCTGCCGAGCGGAGAGCTCCAGGCCAGCGGCAGCGCGATGGTCGCCGCCGCCATGCACAGCCTAGCCGCCGAGCTGGTGTATGCTCTGCCCTCACGTGGCTTCGGCGGCGTGGGACTCGGAACCACGTTGGACGAGGGTCTCGAGAAGTCGACAGTCGATCTCGCAGCATCTCTGGGCTATCAGCTGGAGCTCGGAAGGGCAGCCCCCGTTCAGCTCTGCCCGGTCGTGAATACCACCCTTCAGCTCGGACCCAACAACGCGTTCGACTCCGGTGTAAAGCGGTCCACGGTATCGGCGGCGATCGGATTCACGGCCGGTACCTCGCTCAGGCTCCGTCCTATGCTTTCCCTGGTACCGGCTGTTGCAATCGGCGTCGGACATCGTATTCACCAGGCGGAGAGCAGCGCCGGTGTCCGGTTATTTCGAATCGCAGAGACCTATGGCCTCGCGCAGATTCATCTGGGCTTCGTCGTGCGTGAGAACCTTTCCGTCCGGCCAACACTGGAGATTCCTTTGTGGCTGGGTGGCGCCGGGCCGGGTCTTGGCCTGACGGTGGGCTACCATTTCGGCAAACGACCGGCTGCCGCCGGTGCTCCGGACCGGACGGCAGCGGTCCCGTAGGTAGCAAGTGCCGGCCGCGAACTGCTAGAGAGCGGTTCGGCTCGATCTCTCCATACCTTGGTTTTCAACAGCTTACACCAGCGATCCGAACTGGTCTGTAACTTGCCCCTGCGCCCGGCGCCGCGACCCGAAGACGCGCGGCGCCGAGCCCCCCTCGGCAAACTCTCCCCAACATCTCTTAGAGGCGACATGGGTACACTGCGGACGACTGGATTCTGCGCGCTCCTCACGGCTGTGCTGGCCACCTCGGCCTTTGCTCAGCAGGCGCAGACACGGGAAGGGTTCTGGGTCGGCGGCGGAATGGGCTACGGCTCACTCGGCCTGAGCTGCGATGGCTGCGGCGACGTCGATCGGACGGGCGGCCTCAGCGGCTATGCCAAGCTCGGCGGCACGCTGCGTTCGAACATCCTCCTCGGCGTTGAGATGAACGGTTGGACCAAGAGCGAGCTGGGCGGCAGGGTGACCATGGGCAACATGTCGGGCGCTGCATACTGGTACCCGATGCCGACCCAGGGTCTCTTCATCAAGGCCGGCGTTGGCTACGCCTCCCTGACGGCGGATGATGGCGTAGACAGCGCCACCGATACCGGCTTCGGCCTGCTCGGCGGCGTCGGCTACGACCTGCGTGTCGGTCGTAACCTGTCGATCACCCCGGTTGCCAACTACTTCCGTGGTGGGTTCGACGGTGGCTCTGCCAACGTGCTGCAGTTCGGCGTGGGCGTTACGTCGCACTAGCCGGCCAAGAGGCCGGCCCTCATGGGCCGGGTGCGGGTAAGCGGGGAAGGCGGGGAGGCGGTGACGCTTCCCCGCTTTCCTTTTGCGGGTTTCTTTAGTGGATGACCTCAGAGCAACTGAAGAACCTTCAGGCACCCATTAAACAGCGCTACCGGGAGGATCCCGAAGCGGCTGTCGTAACTCTGCGAGCGTCGGGCAAGCTCGATGCTCCTGGGGTGAGCTGTCGAGTCGAGACCGGGAGGGCGTTGGTGGAGGCTGGACTGCACCCGGCTACCGGCGGCACCGGCATGCAGGCCTGCTCCGGTGATATGCTGCTGGAGGCGCTCGCCGCCTGCGCCGGTGTCACGCTGAGAGCGGTCGCAACCGCTTTGGAGATACCGGTTCGAGGCGGAACAGTCGAGGTCGAAGGCGATCTGGATTTCCGCGGAACTCTGGGAGTAAGTAAGGAGGCGCCGGTCGGGTTTCGTGAGATCAGGCTGCGGTTAGACCTCGATTCTGACGCCACTCAGGAACAGCTCGACACCCTGCTCAAGTTGACCGAGCGTTACTGCGTGGTGCTCCAGACGCTCAAGTCGGCGCCCCCGGTTACCGTGAGGGTCCAGGGATAAGGTCGGGTTACTGTGATACGCGGCCGTCGTTTCGCTCATTCGCCAACTCCCACTCTCTTAGAGCGTCCTCCAGCTCGGTACGGGCATCCTCGAGCTCCTTCCCCAGCGCCTGTGCGCGCGCGGCCCCTTCATTGGTGGCGTAGAGCGCCGGATCCTCGAGCTGCGCGCGAATGGCTGCGATCTTCGCCTCCCCCTTGGTAACCCGTGTCTCTGCCGCCTCGATAGCTCTTCGCGCGGCGCGCCTGGCTGAATCTTCGCGTTTCCGGTCCTCCTCTGTCCGGCGGGTCTGTTGCCGCTCGTGCACCCGCCGGAGCGCCTCCTCCTCCGCTGCGGCAACGCTCGCCGCATGCGTCCGCTCCGCGCTGACCGTCTCCCACTCGGCGAAGCCGCCCGGGAAATCGGTGATCCTCGCCTCATGCAAAATCCAGAGCCGACTCGTGAGCGCCCGGAGCAGCGCGCGATCGTGACTTACCAGGATGACGGTCCCGTCGTAGGCCTCGATCGCGTCTTCCAGCGCCTCGATGGATTCGACATCGAGGTGGTTGGTGGGCTCGTCGAAGAGCAGCAGATTCGCTCCCGACAGCATCATCATGGCCAACGCAACGCGGGCCCGCTCGCCGCCGGAGAGGGCGCTGAGTTCCAGGTCGAGCTGGTCCGGCCGGAACAGGAACCGCTTCGCCCAGGCGACGACGTGCATGGGCCGGTCGCGGTAAAGGACCGTGTCTGCGCCGCTCGGAGAGAGGGCGTCCCGGAGCGAGGTC
>DASPKB010000298.1:0-6214 GCA_035628315.1 Gemmatimonadales bacterium
CACCGAGCGAATACCCAGCCGGGCGGCGGCAAAGGCGACAGCCTGCCCATGATTGCCGCTGGAATAGGTGATGACACCCTGGCGGCGGCGCTCGGGAGGAATCCGTGAGATGGCGTTGTAAGCTCCGCGGATCTTGAAAGCCCCGATGGGCTGAAGCTGTTCGCACTTGAGGGCAACCCAAGCTCCGGCTATATGCCGGAGCTTCGGGACGGGATGGAGCGGCGTGCGTACCGCCACGCCGAGGAGAGCTTGCGCAGCAGCGCGTATCTCCTGCAGTGATACGCCGGCGCCCTCCGCATCCGGACGGGCCCGGGTTTCGGCCTGCTTATCGGCCGTAGAGGTCATTGCGAATGATACATTCTACTCCAGGACAGCGGTCGGGGTCACCTCGTCGCCCGAAGCTGCCTCGGCTCCCCCCTCATCTTCCTTCACGACGCGAGCCACGTCGACCACGGCATCTCCTGCGTCGAGGTTCATGACCCGGACACCTTGCGTGTTCCGGCCAATCACGCGGATGCCGTCGACCGGCAGCCGGATGATTACGCCCTGGCGGGTGATCATCATCAGCTCGTCATCGGGAATGACTTCCTTCAGCGCCACGATCGAGCCGGTCTTGTCGGTTTTCTTGAGCGTGATGATCCCTTTCCCACCCCGCTTCTGCACGCGGTAGTCGGATAGGTCGGACCGCTTGCCGTAGCCCTTCTCACTGACTACGAGGAGCGTGGCGTCGCGGCGAACTACCACCATGCCGATTACCTCATCGCCCTTCTCCAGCTCGATGCCCTTCACCCCGGTGGTGGCCCGGCCCATGTCTCGTACATCACCCTGATGGAAGCGGATGCTCATCCCGTCCTTGGTGGCCAGGATGATGTCGCTGTTCTGGTCGCAGATCTGGACATCGATCAGCTCGTCGCCCTTCTCGATGTTAATGCCGCAGATCCCGCTGCTGCGAACGTTTCCGTACGCCGAGAGCACCGTCTTTTTCACCGTGCCCTGACGGGTGGCAAAGATGAGGCACTTGTCGTCGGTGAACTCTCGCACCGGAACCAGGGCGGCGATCTGCTCGTCCGGCTTGATCGCGATGCAGTTGATCACCGGCTTCCCTCGAGCCGCGCGGCCGGCCTGAGGTATTTCGTGCACCTTGAGCCAGTAGACCTGCCCCTTGTTGCTGAAGAACATCAGGTAGTCGTGGGTACTGGCAATGAAGAGGTGCTCGACCCAGTCGTTCTCCTTGAGATCGGCACCGGTCAGCCCTCGTCCGCCCCGGCGCTGCCGCTTGTACGTGGTGATCGGGATGCGCTTGATGTAACCGCCGTGGGAGATGGTGATGACCATGTCCTCTTCAGCGATCAGGTCCTCCACCGTGAACTCACCCTGATCGGCCACGATCTCGGTGCGGCGGTCGTCGCCGAAAGTGCTGCCGACCTCCTCCATCTCTTCCTTCAGAATGGCCATTCGCTTGGGCTTGGAGGCCAGGATGCCTTTGAGCTCCTTGATGGTGGCGCGCACTTCCTTCAGCTCGGCGTCCAGCTTTTCGATCTCCAGGCCGGTGAGCTTCGCCAGCCGCATGTTGAGGATGGCGTCGCTCTGTTTCTCGCTGAATCCGAAGCGCTTGCGGAGCTTGGCATCGGCCTGGGCGGTGTCGTCCGACCCCCGGATGATCTTGATGACCTCGTCGATGTTGTCGACTGCGATCTTCAATCCGTCGAGGATGTGTTCCCGGGCCTGCGCCGCGTCGAGATCGAACTGGGTCCGGCGGATGATGACGTTGTGCCGGTGATCGATGAAGTGCTGCAGCAGCTCCTTCAGGTTCATGATCTTGGGCGCCCCGTTGTGAAGCGCCAGCATGATCACGCCGAAGGTGGTCTGCATCTGGGTGTGCTTGTACAGCTGATTGAGCACAACGTTGGGAATCGCGTCCCGCTTGAGCTCGATGACTATCCGCATGCCGTCCTTGTCGGACTCGTCATTGATGCCGGTGATGCCCTCGATCTTCTTCTCCGCCGCGAGCTCGGCGATGGCTTTGACCAGATTTTCCTTGTTGACCTGATAGGGAATCTCAGTCACCACGATCTGCGACTTGCCGCTGGTTTCCCGCTCCTCGATCTGGGCCCGGGCCCGCATGACGACCCGGCCCTTGCCGTTGTCATACGCCTCCTTGATGCCATCCCGCCCGTAGATGTATGCGCCGGTCGGAAAATCAGGACCCTTGATGACTTTCCGCAGGTCGGCGATGCTGGCCTCGGGATTGTCCACCAAGAGCTGCACGCCCTTCACGATCTCGCGAAGGTTGTGGGGCGGAATGTTGGTGGCCATTCCCACTGCGATACCGCTCGACCCATTGACCAGCAAATTGGGGATCTTTGCCGGCAGGACGGTGGGTTCCTGCAGCCGGTCATCGAAATTGGCCTGGAAGTCGACGGTGTTCCGGTCGATGTCTTCCAGCATAGCCATCGCAATGCGCGTCAGCCTGGCCTCGGTATACCGATAAGCTGCGGCAGGATCTCCGTCCACCGAGCCGAAATTGCCCTGGCCATCAACGAGGGGGTAGCGCAGCGAAAACTCCTGCACCATGCGCACGAGAGCGTCATAAACCGATCCGTCGCCGTGCGGGTGGTACTTGCCCAGCACGTCGCCCACTACCGTGGCCGACTTCTTATAGGCTCGGCCGGGCACCAGGCCCAGCTCGTTCATGGCGTAGAGAATTCGGCGGTGAACCGGCTTCAATCCGTCGCGCACGTCCGGCAGTGCGCGGGAAACGATGACGCTCATCGAATAGTTGATGAACGACTGCTACATCTCCTCTTCGATGAGCCGGGGCAGAATACGTTCGCGCGAGTTCGGTGCGGTCATGGCGATCCTGTGCTGGGGCAATGACGGCCGGGGAGGGCGTCGAGCCCGGAAATATAGTCGGGTGCGCTACCTCGGAGCAATCGCTGGCTTGGCTCGGAACTATCGGTGACGCAAGCAGTTACCGCGACGGCTTCGAACGGCGGCTGCCCCGACTCAAGCCGGAGCTTCTCCCGGTCGAAAATAGGGTCATGCCCATACCCTCTTCTTGTGCCCGATCGCTGATCCTGGCGCTGGTAATGACGCTGCCAGGAGGCTCGGTTCTCCAGGCTCAAGCCGCGTCCGTCAGCAGGTTCGACAGTTTCATCATGCTGATCCCACCGCGGGATTCGAACACGATCAAGAAGGAAATTCGGGCCGCCGCCACGGCTGGCGCCACCGCTGAAAAGGCGCGGCAACAGGCGGAAACCATGCGCCTGGGTGCCAGTTCCAGGATCGAGTTCAAGAAGGTGGAGATTTCCCGGATCAAGGAGCGGATCAGTCAGGCCAAAAAGGAGAACCGCGAGGCGGACCGGGTCGGACTGGAGGCCGAGCGGAAAGCGGCTGAACGGGAGATCGAGCTACTCAAGCGCCGCGAAGAGCTGCGGGATGCGGAAACGATCCTCGAAGCCAAGCGGGCCGAGCTGGCCAGCCTGACCAAACAAGCTCTGGAGCTGGAGTTACAGTTGGCGATTCGGCGGGCCAGCCGGCGGAAGGCGCCGGTGGGCGGCGCCGGTGGAGCCAGCCTCGACCGGATCATCGGCGAGCTCGAGAAACAGACGCTGGAGGCTCAACGAGCCCAATCAGCGTCCAGCATCGAATTTTCAGACCAGGAAATCAGGGTGATCGATCGTCGGCTGGAGATGCTCGATGCCCAACAGAGGGTCCTGAGCGGCACGTAAGCCGAAGCGCTCGGCTCAGTTCGGCCGATCGAGCCGCTCAGTCCGCACCAACAACACCGTTCGTGCTCCCCGCCCCACAACCGGCTCCAGTTTAGGCTGCACCACCTCTCCAATCGCCTGCCCCTCCGGGTCCAAAACTCGGAAGACCATCACCGGGTGCCTGCTCGTCATCTGGACCATTTCATCCTCGCATGTGGGCATTAGACCCATGGTGTGCCTGCCTGTCGTATAGTTGAGATGCCGCGAGGCGCCCCAGGGTTGCTTCCAGCCGCTACGCAACCCTCTCCCCTCAATTGGTGTCAGAGGTACAGTTCACAGGTACGACCCAACGCTCCGGAGCCGGGTGGAAGAACGCGAACTGATCGGTCGAGTCCTGGCAGGAGATCCGAGCGCGGAGCGGGCCCTCTACGACGCGCACGTGGATCGGGTCTTTCGGCTGACCTATCGGATGGCAGGGGATATGGACCGGGCGCAGGACTACACTCAGGAGACTTTCATCCGGGCATTCAGCCGATTGCAGGACTTTCGGGGAGATGCCGCCCTGTCCACCTGGCTGGGATCGATCGCCATCTCAGTAACACTCAATGGCCTGCGAAAGGTGCGCCGGCAGAATGAGCGAGAGGTTACCCTGGACGATGCGACCCCGATCGGCCGGGCATCCCGGGAAGCCGATCCCGACCTCAAGGAGCGGCTGACCCGGGCGATCGACAGTCTGCCGGATGGGTACCGGGCTGTGTTCGTCATGCACGACGTGGAAGGGTACACCCACGAGGAAATCGCCACGTCTCTGGGGGTCCACCCCGGGACTTCGAAAGCGCAGCTGTTCCGGGCTCGCGCGCGACTGCGCGAATCGCTGGCCGACTTTGTGAGGGACTGAATTTGACGGACGATCGTTTCGACGACCTGCTTCGGGACGCGGCTCGGGAGTACAACGAGCCACCGGAGACGCCTCGCGAGGCCATCTGGGCGAGAATCGTGGCGCAGCGGGAGGCCGAAAGGGCGGAGAGGGTGCATAGGGCGGAAACGTCGGAAAAGGCGGAGGACGGGCGGGTGATTCCTCTTCGACCTCATCGGCAACTCCGACCTTTCCGACCCATGGCCTGGGCCGCCGGAATCGCCGCGGTCCTGGCGCTCGGCATCGGGCTGGGCCGCGTCTCGGTGGCGCCCCCCTCGCCGGGAGCGCCAACTGGCCCGGCAGTGGCCACTGAGCCCGCCACGCAGGGCAGCAGCGCGGCTTACGAGCTGGCCACGACTGTATACCTCAGTCAATCGGAAACCTTCCTCACGCTCTTTCGCGCTTCGCTGCGCCAGAACGCGGGCAACGAGCAACTCGCAGCGGTTACTGCCCGGCAGCTGCTGACCACCAATCGGCTGCTGCTCGATTCACCGGCCGCGAAGGATCAGAGGACCAAGCTGTTGCTGCAGGATCTGGAGCTCGTACTCGCGCAGATCGCCCAGCTTTCCCCGCAATCGAGAAGCCGGGACCTGGATCTCATAACGGAAGGGCTGGAGCGAGCTGCTGTCATGACCCGTCTGCGGACGGCTGTGCCTTCGGGCCCAAGTACCACACAAGGAGCGCTGTAATGTCGGGTATGCAGGTGGGTGTATTTCTCATGGTAGTTGCCGGCTGGGGACGGGAGACGCGGTGGCCCATGCTTGAACCGGGTGCCGCGACCGCGATTGCCGCCGACTCGGTTTCGCTGTCGCCTCCGGCGGCCTGGCTCGCCGCCGACCCCGCCGATTCCCTGTATACCGCTGCCCGGGATGCGTTGAACCGCCGAGACTATCGCCGGGCCGCAACGCTCTTTGCCCAGATTCCGTCGCGCTATCCCAAGTCGGGGTATGCAGCCGACGCTTTCTATTGGCAGGCATTCGCGCTGTATCGGCTGGGGGGCGACCGCGACTTGCGCGATGCCCTCACTGCACTCGCTGAGCAGCGGCAGCGATTTCCGAAGGCCGCCACAGAGGGCGACGCAGCGGCGCTGAAGCGCCGCATTCAGGGCGAGCTTGCCCGCCGAGGTGACAGCGAAGCCGCAGCCGAGATTGCCAGCATCGCGTGGGACGCTGGAACAGTGCCGCCCACACCGCCAACTCCTCCTACCCCGCCGACGCCACCAACCCCGCCGACGCCACCGAGCACCGGCGCAAGCTCGAGTAGCTCGTCCAGCAGCAGCTCCAGCCGGTGCGCCGACGACGATGATGACATGAAAGTCGCGGCGCTGAATGCCGTGCAACAGATGGATGCTGCCCGGGCTCGGCCAATCCTTCGCCGAGTCCTGGCCCGACGGGATGCCGCGTCCGCGTGTCTCCGGCGCAAGGCCATCTTCCTGGTGGCGCAGCAGAACGCGGCCGGCACCGAGGACATCCTTCTCGAGTCCGTGCGCAGCGATCCAGATCTGGAAGTCCGGAGACAGGGCGTGTTCTGGCTCTCTCAGGTCAATTCCGAGCGAGCTGTTACCGCCCTGGATTCGGTGCTCCGGTTC
>DASPKB010000299.1:0-5142 GCA_035628315.1 Gemmatimonadales bacterium
GGCATGGGCGAGGGCCGGTGCGCGATGCTCCAGTCCGTAGACGATGCTGGCGCGGAGATCTCGGGCGATCTGCGCGATGACCTCGGGGCCGAGATCGCGGCGCACGGCATTGCCACCGAGCGGCAGCGGCAGCCCGGTGTCCTCCATCCACCAGGCTCCGAGATCAGCCCAGAGATGAAGCCCGCTATCGGCATAGGTGAGCTGGCCCTCGTGAATCAGCAGTCCGAGCTCGAAGTCACCGCTCTGCACGGCGGCTTCGATCTCATCGAAGGGCACGGTCTCGGTCATGCACTCGGGTTGGAAAAGCCGAAGCGCGAGGTAGGCCGTGGTCAGATTCCCGGGTACTGCCACTCGACGCCCCCGCAGGGCCGAGCGAGGGTCGGTCGGGGCTGGTGAGGCCGACACCAGGCGGGGTCCGTAGCCATCGCCCATGGACGAGCCCGAGTTCAGTAGGGCGTAGTCTCGCCAGATGTACGCGTAGGCATGGATCGACACCGCCGTGACCTCCAGCTCGCACCGGCGGGCCCGCTGGTTGAGCGACTCGATGTCCGAGAGCTCGTGGACATAGCGGAGATCGCCGGTGTCTACCTTGCCCTCGGCCAGCGCGTAGAACATGAACGCGTCGTCCGAATCAGGGCTGTGAGCGACATGGATGGTCTGGGGCACCCTACCGCCCCTTCCGCTTTTCAGCTTCCTGTCTGAACTCATCCAGCACCGGCCGGTGCTCCAGGTACTCGACTCGCTGGGCGGTCGACTCAGCTGCGAAATGGGCCAGGAAATCCCGCTGGGCGCGTCGCTCTGTCTCAGTGTCTCCCTCGATGTGCGCGGCGGTGCCGCGGACGACATAGCCAAAGAGATGGCCCGGCACCTCCGCCAGAATGGTGTCGGCAAGGGCCCGGGCTTGAGACAAATTGCCCGCCTGAAGGTGGATCACCGCCGCGTGATAGCGGGCGTCGACATCGATGCTGTCCAGCTGCTGGTAGGCGCCCAAGGCCATCGGCGTGAACTGCGCAACCTCATCCGATTCGCCCCGCTCGGCGGCCTGCATGATGCGGTTGAACAGCCGGTCGAACCGCTCACGGGGAGTCATGTTGCTGATGTCCGGCGCTCGCCCGGAGGGATTGCCGGCGTTGGCCATGTCGGGAGCAGCGGGCTCCGGTGCCGCGCTCGACACCTTGTAGGCAATGCCGCCCACCAGCGCCACGCACAGTACGGCCGCGATAAGCCAGGCGTGCCGCTCGGATGACTGGGCCTTTGGCTGAGCTCCGACCGGGGTGCCGCAGCGGTGACAGAATCGCGCCTGAGGCGATAATTCGGCCCGGCAAGCGGTGCACGCGCGGGCGCTGAGACTCGCGCCACAGGCGCTGCAGAAGTTTCCTGAAGCGGTGCTGCCGCAGGACGGACAGGTTGGGTTGGGCGATGTCATGCTGGTAGAGTCGAGGGTCGAGAGTCGAGGGTCAAGGGGTCCAGAGTCGAGGGCCTAGCCGGAAGACTTTTTCGTTCTAGACTCTAGACCCTAGACTCTAGACCTGAATCTTATGCCGTCACGCAAACCCTCTGACTCATCCGAGCGGCCCACCCTACAGGGCTTCCCTACCGACATGTCCAGTGCCGGGAAGAACGACGTCCTGGAGCTGACTCGCCGGTTCAGCGTGGACTTTCTGAGGCTCCAATTCACCGACATCCTTGGCGTCAACAAGAATGTCGAGGTGCCCCGCAGCCAGTTTGAGAAGGCGCTCGACGGCGAGATAATGTTCGACGGCTCTTCGATCGAAGGCTTCGTCAGGATCGAAGAGTCGGACATGCTGCTCAAGCCCGACCTGCACACCTTCCGTATCCTGCCCTATGACGATGAAGGCGGACGGGTGGCCCGGTTGCTGTGCGACATCTACACTCCCGACGAGCAGCCCTTTGCGGGTTGCCCCCGCACCACTCTCAAGCGTCAGGTAGAGCGGGCAGCAAAGCTCGGTTTTGCCATGATGGCCGGCTGCGAGGCCGAGTTCTTCATGTTCGAGAAGGCGGCCGATGGGTCTCCCACCACGATTACTCACGATTCGGCGGCGTACTTCGACCTCGGCCCGATAGACAGGGGGGAAGAAATCCGGCGGGTGATCGTGGAACAGCTGGTGGAGATGGGCTTCGAGGTGGAGGCGGCCCATCACGAGGTTGCCACCGGGCAGCACGAGATCGACTTCCGCTACGCCGATGCGCTCACCACCGCCGATAATCTCACCACCTTCAAGTTCGTGGTGCGCAACGTAGCCAGCCGGTTCGGTTACATCGCGTCGTTCATGCCCAAGCCGATCGAGGGCATCAACGGCAGCGGCATGCATACCCACCAGTCGCTGTTCCGGGGCAGGGAGAACGCGTTCTACGATCCCAAAGCGGAATACCAGCTCTCGTCCACGGCGCTTCAGTATATCGAAGGGCTGCTCCAGCATGCGCGGGGATTTTGCGCGATCACCAATCCGCTTATTAACAGCTACAAGCGGTTGGTGCCGGGCTACGAGGCGCCGGTCAACGTGGCCTGGTCGATGCGAAACCGCTCGCCACTGGTTCGGATCCCTGACCGTCGGGGAACCGGTACCCGGTGCGAGCTCCGGATGCCGGACCCCTCCTGTAATCCATACCTCGCTCTCACGGTGCAGCTGGCCGCCGGCCTCGACGGAATCGAACGGAAGCTGGATGCTCGAGAGCCGGTCAACCGGAACATCTTCACCATGAGCTACCGGGACCGGCGCAAGTACCGGATCGACGAGCTACCCCGCGACCTGCACGAAGCGCTCGAGCTGTTTGACAAGGACGATGTGATCAAGGCTGCCTTGGGGGAGCACCTGACCGAACGGTTTCTGGAGGCAAAACGCGAGGAGGTGCAGCAGTACAATCTTCAGGTGAGCCGGTGGGAAATCGATAACTACTTAGGAAGGTATTAGCGGCTTCCCCCCTGTCCCACCAGCTGCAACGTCACACTCCCGAACGGCAACGGAAGCTCCAGCTGGACCGGTAGCCGGCGCTTATCGTCGCTCAACCAGACCTGCATGCTGGTTCCCCGTGAGGTGACCCGCACGGCCAGGCAGGGACGGCTGCCACCCTCCGGCGTGGCTACCGATTCCCTCCCGGTCACAGTTACACCCACGGGGTTGTAGCCCGACTTGAAGTACCGGTCCAGGCTGTACGACTGGCCGACCTCCAGCGGAGCGGACCGGAGATAGTAGAGGAAGGCGAGCTCGTCGAGTGGGTCGGACGGCGCCACCCAGTCGCCCGCCACTCCTTCCTCCCGGTAACGGGCTGAGTCCGGCACTATGATGTAGGCGTGCTCGTCCACCTTGCCACCCTGCACCAGCCGCCGATGAAACCGGAGAGAATGGAAGCGCTCGGTGTCGACCCGGGAGGTCAGGTCGTAGCTGACGCGCCAGCCCGGTGGACCGCCTTTCCCGGTCATGGCAAACTCGAAAGCCTCGGTTCCCCGCTCCCGGACCAGCCGGGTCACCGTGACCGATGCGGTACCCACGGAGAAGTATCCCAGCCTGGCCTCGTACCGCAGGGTTTCCCCAACACTGAAGGGATAGGGCGGTGCGGCAAGGCCGGTGAGCAGGGCCGCCTGGGTAAGGAGCTGCGCAGCAGGTATCACAGTCCGGAATATAAGGAGGTCCCCTGACGGATATGGTGGCCTGGGGCACGGCCTCGGCTTATCTGCTCGACCTCGATGGGACTCTGTATTCGGGTGGGGCCGCCATACCCGGCGCAGTGGAAGCCCTCCGGCTCTTGCGCAGGCGCGGGGTACCATACCGGCTGGTCACCAACACCACCAGCCGCTCCCGGAGCATGCTGGCCGAGCGGCTCCGGGGCTACGGCTTCGAGGTCTCTCCGGAAGAGATCTTCACCGCAACGCTAGCCGGCGCCGGTCTAGCGAAGAAGTCAGGGCTGGTCCGCGTTGCCCCCTTCACGCCGGTGACCGCGCTGGATGACATGGCCGGGTTGGACCTGGCTGGCGGTACCTCCGGACGGCCGCCGGTAAGCCGGCCGGAGGCGGTCATGATCGGTGACCTGGGCGACGGCTGGACCTACCAGCTGATGCAGGAAGCTTTCGAGTATCTCATGGACGGTGCCGAGCTCATCGCCTTGTCCCGGGACCGATACTGGCTCCGCGGTGACCGGCTGGCGCTGGACGCGGGTCCCTTCGTTGTCGCCCTCGAGTTCGCCAGCGGCAGAGCGGCCCGGATCGCCGGTAAGCCCAGCCCGGAATTTTATGGGGAGGCGCTGGCGAGCCTGGGCCTGGCACCCTCTCGTGAGGCGGTTATGGTCGGGGACGACCTCTGGTCTGATGTCGAAGGCGCCCAGCGGGCTGGACTGCAGGGCTGGCTGGTACGCACCGGCAAGTTTCGCGAGGCGGTGCTCGGCGACAGCGGCATCCGCCCCGACCGGATCCTCGACAGCGTGGCTCTGCTGGACTGACACCTCTTATCTTCCGACTCGTTCCACGATTCTCTCATTGGAGTTCTGTTGCGTCTTCGGCACCTACCGCCGGTCGTGGTGCTTCTCTTCCCACTGCCACTGGCTGCCCAGAGCCCCGCGGGTACCGCGGCAGCTGACTCGGCGCTGATCATTCACCGGATCCAACTGCAGCGGCGGGACATTTTCGACCCGCACGAACGCAGCTGGTTCGCCCGCCTCGCCAACAAGCTGCACTTCCAGACCCGGGCGCCGGTTATCCGTCGGGAGTTGCTGCTTCAGCCCGGTGAGCCTTATGACTCGGCGCTGGCTGCCGAATCGGAACGCAATCTCCGTTCGCTGGGCATCTTTCGCCGGGTGCAGATCGACTCTGTGCGGAGCGACTCGGGCCTGGTGCTTCGGGTCGTGACCAAGGATGGCTGGAGCACCCAGCTGGACTGGCGGTTCCGGAGCACGGGTGGCGAGGTGGCATTCACCATCGGACTGGTAGAAACCAATCTCCTGGGGACCGCCTCCACCGCGGCACTCCGATACAGCGACAACCCCGACCGCAACAGCGTGGCCCTCAACTTTCGCCGGAGGAGGCTCTTCGCCGGCACCGTGGGTCTCGGGTTGCAATATGAAAACCGGTCGGATGGACGACTCAGGGCCGTGGTGATCGATCGGCCCTTCTTTGCATCCAACTCTCCC
>DASPKB010000300.1:0-7939 GCA_035628315.1 Gemmatimonadales bacterium
AAGTCGTAGCATGCCTGGCGGTCCAGCTCCGGCCGGAATTCATCCAGCGCCAGAATTGCTTTCATCTCGCTCGCGAAGATCCATTCCTCGCGGTGGCGAGCATAGAACAGCGGTTTGATCCCAAACCGGTCTCGGGCCAGCATGAGTCGATTGCGCCGCCGGTCCAGCAAGGCGAAGGCGAACATGCCGCGGAGCCGTGCGGTCATCCGTTCGGCATCGTCTTCGTAGAGATGCACGAGTACCTCGGTGTCCGAGGTTCCCCGGAACACGTGGCCGCGCGCCTGGAGCTCCGAGCGAAGCTCCCGGTGATTGTAGATCTCCCCGTTGAACACGAGCTGAATGGCGCCGTCCTCATTGGCCATCGGCTGCGCGCCCGTGGACGAGAGGTCCACCAGCGCCAGTCGGCGATGCACCAGCTCGCAGCGGGCGTCGTGGTAGCATCCCCGTCCATCAGGACCGCGGTGCGCCAGCAGCTCGTCTGCTCGCGCGCGCCAGCTCGGGCTGGGCGCGAGTGCGTGGGGGTGGTATCGGCCGGCAAAGCCACACATATCAGCGCCTCCGGCCGGATGGGTAACGAACCGGGACCGGAACCAGAGACCGCATTCCCCAGGATTGCCGTCGCGCTGCCGCAGGTGATGTGCTGGATACCTTCCCCCACATGCCACTGGCGTAAGCGAACGCCAGCACGATCCAGATCAGCTTCGAAGCGATCCAGTCGCCGCTCATGTTGGAGAGGAACACGGAGAACAGCAGTGCGAGTGGGAGCACGCCGAGACTGGAGCGCCGGGCCCGCCATGCCTGCTGGACGCACAGGGCGCATCCTGTGAGGAACGCAACCGCGCCTACGGCTCCGGTAGCGGTGAGCAGCTCCAGTACGATGTTGTGGGCTGCGCGGTGAGGCCGCTCCCGTTCACCGATTCGGACGGCGAGCTCGTACCGATTATTGACGGGACCCCACCCGAGTACCGGCTTCTCGAGGAACATGGTCCAGAGCGCGGGATAGAGCTTCTCCCGACCCGCCAAATTCCCGGTTCTGACGCTGTCCTCCCAGCGGTTCTTCATCACCGGGAGCTGGAATGCGCCGACCAGCAGCATAGTGATGGCGATCAAGCCGATCGCCATGTTCCGAATCCGGGCGCGCAGAGTGTCGGCGGCAAGCGCAAACACCAGAACTCCCCCGAGGAGAGCCAGCAGACCGCCCCGGGAGCCGGTCTCGAGCACGGCGTAGCCGATAACGGCGCCCAGGCCCGCCGCGAGGAGCAGGCCGAGACGACCCTCTTTCCGGTGACTGTAGGCCAAGCCAATCAAGGCGACCATTCCTGCGGCGAGTATCATGGCGGCGCTGTTGGCGTTCTGCCCCAATGCGGACACCCGTTCCCCCCCGGTCCAGACGGTACTTGCCGTGCGGGCGAATCCCAGGAGCGGCAGAGCGGCGCGGACCGAACAGGCGGCTACGAACACCAGCATGGCCCGGGTGGCCACTCGCTCGTCGGCCATGAGATTGCCCGCTGCCAGCAACACCAGCACGCCCTGCAGCACGATGACTAGCTCTGACACGGTCTCATACACGTGTTCGGGCGCTATGAGCATGGCCGCCGCATAGACCAGCAGGTAGGCGGCAAACCAGAGAACCGGGGTGGGCAATCGTCCGTAGCAGCGCCCAGGATGGAGCATGGTCCCAAGCAGGAAGACGGCGGCCGTCAGCGTCGGGATCTCCATCGGGATGGTTCGATCGGGATACTCGAACGGGATCGAAGCCATCAGGAGGTACAGGCCACTCTGGGCCACCCGGTCGGCCGCGAGGCTACCCTGACGAGGTGCGGTCATTGTCCGCCACTCCATCGGCCTAGGCCGGCCCGGCGCATCAGCTCTTTCAGGCGATTGCGCACGGCAACCTGGGCATCAGCGGGCAATCCCAGCCCTACCATGGCTCCCAGAGCGAGACCCATGGTGAGGAGAACGCCCCCGGCCCATAACAGCCAGTTGTCCACCACCACGCGCTGCCCGAGCCAGGCGGAGGAGGCGAACAGGACTGCAACAGCAGCGAAGGGTCGGAGAACCCAGGACATCCGCAGGGAGGGCCGCTCCAGGCAGCCCCGCACCAGCACCGGAAACCAGAGGCTCTGAACGGCGCGGCCGCACAGGATGCCAACGCACAGCCCGACCAGACCGGCGTAGTAGGTGAGCAGGCTCGAGAGTGCGAGCGCGATGATTGCCGCAACTGCACTTACCCTGACGCGCTGTCCGGGTTTCAGCGCAGCATCAATGATGTAGGCGTCGCACCGGATAAGGGCGGTTTGCGCGGCGATCAGGACCAGCAGGAGGTTGGTCCAGATCCCCGCATAGTTCTCGGACCCTACCCACAGGTGAACGAAGGATTGGTTCCACAGCAGGATGGTCGACCCCACGCCAGCGATAAATACGATGGTGAGTGCGATCAGCTCACGCCGGAGCATTGCCGCCCGGGCAAAATCCTTCTCACCGATAATCCCGGCCAGTCCTGGCATCACGGCATCGGCGGCCAGCGAATGGAGGTTGGTCGAGAGCAGCGCGGCGTATCCCGTAAGGACGTAGGTGGTGACCGACGCAGGCGACAGGACCATGCCGAGCACCAGGACATCGCTGGCCAGCAACATCTTTGCTATGGCATCGCCCGCAGCAATCCACAGGCTCATGTGCAGAAGCGTTCGAACTTCCGAGGGCTGCGGGCGTTCGAATCCGAACCACGGTACCTGCCGGCGAACCAGGATCAGGAAGCAGATGCCGGCCAGCGCCACTGCGAGTACCTGAGCTGCGGCAATGCCAATCAGCCCGCCCCCGAGGTACACGGCGCCCGCGAGCAAGGCCCCTGCGGAGATGCTGAGCCCCGCCTGGAGCCCCATACGCTTGTATCCGAGGTTCATCCCCCGGAGGACTGACTCGGGGAGCGTGGCCAGACCGCCGAGCAGCACTCCAGCCATCATGATCGCACATGCGATTCTGACTGGGCCGTGCAGGGGTGGAGAAACCTTGGTGATTGCCGGAGCCAGCCAGATGACCACTGCCCCGGTGACCATCCAGAGCGGCAGGAACCACAGCCATACCCGAAGAGCAGCGCCGATCCAGCGACGCTTTGTTCCTGGGCCCCGTTCGGATTGAAGATTCGAGATGACGAGCCGGAGGCTCTGGGTTGGCCGTCCGTCGGCCGACTCGAGGTAGCCCATGAGCCGGCTGAGCATCTCCCAGACGCCGAAAAGGGAGCGCCCCAGCCCACTCACCAGAATAGGAATGATGAGAAGATTGACCGCGAGCTTGGCGCTGTAGTCCAGTACGGACTGCAGTGCGTTCAGGGAAGCTCGCCAGGTCAGGTTGGTTTCTGTGCCCTCCCCGCGGTTTGCGGTGCCGGGCTGCCGTGGGAGGCTGATGGCCTCAGTCGTCATACGACCCCAGCTTGAGCGCCGAGCTGACCTGATCGGCTACTTGCTCCGGACGAGTCCCGTCGGCGGAAATCCTGACCACCCTGGGGCCACCACCGCGCGCGGTCAGTCCGGCCAGCACCCACTCGAGTGCAGTCCGAAATCGGGCCATCCAGATTGTGATCTCCTGAACCGACGATCCTTTTACTTCATGCCAGGTGGAGCGGGACTTGATCCGCGCCGCCAGCCGGTCATCGGACGCATCCAGCACCACGACCAGGTCGATCAACGGCGCCCACTGCCGGAGTGTCGCGTTCCACCACTCGGCCGCGCTCTCGCGTCGGAGGCTCTCATCTCCGAATCCGCGGAGCCAGGTCAGCGCGAACACCGGGCCTTCATCGAAGATCAGCATTGGTGCTGACGCAGGGTCTCGCTCCTGGAGGCGGCGGTGCAACGTTCTCAGCCGCACCATGTGCCTGGACTCGGCCCATAAGAGCGATTCGGACCTCCACCAGAAATTGGCCAAGGCCGGAAGCAGCTGAACGCCCGTGCCGAGTAGCGGCACTACAGGCTGGCCCCAGATTGTGCTTGGCTCCCCCGCCACCGTTCTCTGCCGAAGCGCTGCGAGGACTGTGCTTTTCCCCACACCGGCGGGGCCTGCGAGCTCGACCAGGCGGGGAGATCGCGTGAGGAGACGAGTCGCAGTCATGGTCAGAGAGTCGACCAGATCGCGGTCTTCAGCTGCTGCAACACCTCTGGCAGGGGTCGGCTCGCATCCACTATCACCGCTCCGGTGGCAGCCCAGTCAGTTTCCCGGATGACCCGGCTTCGGGCTCGTACATAGTCGGCCGGCTCCTCCGGCTTTCTCTGAACCGCCAACTCAGGATCGATGGAGAGGACGAATACAAGGTCCGGCGGGAGTATTCCGCCGTAGTAGGATGCCTCCAGCTTTCGAAGCAACCCGGCCAGCCCGCCGGACTGTGCCGAGATCAGCTCGGGTATGACCGGAGCTACGTGAACGTAGCCGGGCCGAACGGGGTAACGTTCGCACACCGCGATACCACCAGCCGCGGCGAAGCGCCATGCCTTTTGGTAGAGACGATAGCGATCTCGTGCAGTGCAGACGTGCCGTAAGAGCTCGAGCCGGCTTACGCCCGCCGGTGAGCGGCCGACCTGGCTATACACCGCCTGCTCCAGTTTGAGCGCGGCTCCTGCCACCAGCGTGAGCAAGGATCTGGAAGGGTTGCCGAGATGGGCTCGCATAACCGAAAGCTCGGGAGCGAGCCACTGGTGCAGCTCGCGGGCGCAGGTGGATTTGCCCGAGCCGTCGCCACCGATCAGAGCCACGACAACTCCGCCGCCCGACGGGCGCATACAGGCGTCCGTTAGATAGTCCGCGATCGATGCGGGAAGTACTCGCTCCAGAAGGGCGGAGACGAGGGCGGCTGCGGGGGGACGGCGCACGTATGCGCGAAGCTTGAGGTGCAGCTGCCAGGGCAGCAGGATGCGGTCGGCCCAGCTCGAACGGCCGTCCAGCGATCGTACACAGGCTTCGAAGAACGGGATATCTATCTGGGGCAGATGCTGTTCGAGCAGCTTACCGAGCGCGGTGGCGTCGCTTGCAGCCTGAAGCGAAGCCAGGGGGACCTGGATGCCACCCAGCCACCGAGCCCGAGCCGACAGTAAAGGCCGCCCGACCTGCCTCAGCATCATTCGCAGGACAAAGATGAGGAAGGTGTGAGTCGGGGAGGGGACCCGGAAAGGCTGCCCTGGAACCGACTGCTCCAGAATCTGCCGCTCGATCGGAAGGCGATAGACGCATTTCCAGTACTCGCCGAGCAACAGACGATAGTGCACGTGCAGATGCAACAGGCGCGGCACCTCGGGATCGAGCCCGAAGTAGTGTTCGACCCCGGGGAGCTGACGCTCACCTCCGGGGTGTGCCAGCTTGAACCCCAGTTCTCCGGCGATGTTGCGAAACTCGTTCACCGCCGCATGGTCGATCAGCAGATCGACATCTCCATAGCCGCGGCTCCAACGGTGGGCGCTCCAGTGCCCCTTCCACTGGCAGTAGCGGATTCCTGCACCATCCAAAGCCCGAGCCAGTTTCTCCAGGAGCCCGTCCCTGGAGGGCGGCTCGGATACTTGCTGGGGGAGGGCAGCCTCCAGAGTGAGAGCCGGAAGCGGCCGGGACGAGCGCAGGCCGGAGGAGATCATCGTGCTCACGCCAGTGCGGCGGGCTTGTGCAGCACACCCAAGTAGTGAGTGCACAGGGCTGAAACGCGGGACAGCATGGCGCAGGCTTTGGGTGAGCGACCGGCCAGCAAACGAACCAGGGGAGTCGCCAGGGTCGCCCGCAGAAGCTCCATTCGGCACCCCGGGAATAAGCGGGCAATCTCGGCGTCGCTGACCGGCTGCACGTACGGATTCTGAGGGTTGGTGAGACAGAAGTCATACCAGAGAACAAATCCGCCGGGGCGCAGCACGCGGAGGATCTCGCCGGCAATCGAGCGCTTCACCGTGTCATCGAATACGCAGCTGAACAGCCCGGCTTGCAGCACGATGTCAAAGGAATCAGTCGCCGCTCGAAGCTGAGCGGCGTTCCCGCATTCAATCGTGATGCCCGCAGGGCAGAGCCGGCGGGCCCGAGCCGCCGTGGCCTCGAGCAGCTCCACGCCAAACAGGTTTGACGGCTGGGCACCCCACCGGATCAGGTCGCGCAACCACCTGCCGGTTCCACAGCCCACCTCCAGGATTTTCTTGTCCGAGAGGGGAAGCAGCCCATGCCGGGTGAACAGCGACTGCAGGTCGCGCTCACGCTCCCATGATTCGAACCTCGATGCCGCCGACCCGACATCTACCGCACGATCTGAGTGGACGTTTTCCGCTTGCCGCGCGAGCTCGCCCGGCCGGAGGTCGGCGCTCGCCGGCTGGCTTGATACCGGGTTCAATGGCAGGTCCCCGTTCCGCTGTCGGTAAATTGTCCCGCTACGGCCGGAACGAATTCCCAGCTGTAGCTGCCCGCATCCAGTATCAGCCGGAGAACGCCGAAGGCGTCGGAACGCACTTCGCTGTGCTGGGCGATGGCGACCGGCATTTCCGCGCTCTCGCCGCCAGTTCCTGCATTGAACTGCCGGATACCCCGCTGTTGGTCCGGGTTACCGGTTGGTGTCATCGGAGGGAAGCGCTCGTAGTGGTGCTGGTGACCGTTCAATACCAGGTCGACGCCGGCGTCATACAGCCGTTCCCAGAGCTTGGTGATGAAGGCGTTACTGGTGTATCCGACCGTGTTGGAGGAGAAGAATCGCGGGCTGTGCCACAGTGCCACCGTGCAAGTCTTGGAGTTCGCCGCCAGATCCGCCTGGAGCCACTGATCCTGGAGCGACCCTTCCTCGAAGGCGACTGCATCGCTCACGTTGAGCACGATCACGTGCCAGTTTCCCAGATCGAAGCTGTAGTAACCGCGGTCGCGCGGTCCGGCTCGATCGCCGAAGTAGTCAAACGAGGCAGCGGCGGTGCCCAGGTTGTACTCGTGATTTCCCAGCGCCGCATAGGTCCGAGCCTTGTGGCGCCCCCAGCTCGGCTCATAGCAGTTCCGGTATGCCTCAGCCGAGCCATCGGGGAATGCGTTGTCACCCAGCGTGAAGACGGTGCCCGGAAGGCTTTCCAGCAGCGTGGCGGTAGCCTCGTCGTTCGTGGTGCCACAGGTGGCGATGTTTCCCGCCACCAGGATGGTTTCCGGCGGCAGCGGAATGTTCGGATCTACCGGACTGCCCTCTCCTCCGCAGGAGGGGATCAGCAGGGCTGCGGTAAAGACAGCACACATTCGGAGGGGGAGCGACCGGTGGGGGCTGGACATACGATACCTTCCTCAGGTAGCTGTGGCTCGAGAGCAACGGAGCGTGCACGGCGCAACAGCGAATGACGCCCGATAACCACGGTGGCTCCGTTCAGCACGCCAAGTATTGCATTGGTTTTTGGAGGAGCTTCGCGCCGGACCGGGTCTCACAGACCGGGGGCTGTACTGCTCAACTCAGGAGGGCAAACGGTATGCCCTGAGGCGCTTCGCCTGGGAGAGGTGAAACTTATCCGAGATGGGGAATCTGTTACTGAAGCGCCGGGGCTGCGTGCCGTTGCACCGGCAGCGCAAACCGGTCGCCGGGCCGCAATACGTCCGCCGCAGAGTAGGATGTGCTACCCACCTGGACCCGCTGGACGCGAACCCATTCGTCTCGAGCAGCCACCAGCACATCGGCGCCTTCCCTGCTACCGATCGTACCCGGGGCTGCGTTGCTTCGCTGCCTTGACAAGCCCGCCTTCAGCACGACCACTTCGCGTCCCGTCAGATAAGCCCGCGGCCGGCCCCAGGGCGATACGAACGGCGCGTAGTCGCAGGCGCGAACGAAATTCACGATTCGCGCCGCCGAATCCGACCAGATGAGGCGTCCTTCGTGGGGAACCTCCCGGCCGTAGTAGCGCCGAACGAGCTGCGGTTGTGGGGTACGCGGTACGGAATGCCGGGAAGCATCCTCCAGCAAGTCGTG
>DASPKB010000301.1:0-3930 GCA_035628315.1 Gemmatimonadales bacterium
CCCCGCAGTCGCCGCGAAGTGGGGATTTACTACCCACAGCTCGACCCGGTCACCGGCTCTATGGAAGCGGATCAGATCGGACCGAACAGAGCTCCCTCCGTCCAGGCCCAGCTCGCCGATGCCCTGGGATAACTGGGTCACCAGCAGGTAGTCGCGATCGAGTTGGGCCGGAGCCAGCGACAGGTAGGTGTTATCCCGCTTCCTATAGAGGGTGAAGAGGCCATTCTGTACCCGACCGTTCTTGGTCACATCCGAAAAGGAGCGCCAGGGCACGTCCTTCCGGTCACGCTCGGGCAGGAGGACGTCGGTGCGGGAGCTTTCGATCAGTGGGGCCGTGTCGACCGCGGTAGCAGAGCGCGCCGGAGCTGACGGCGACTGCTGCGCGTTGGCGCTGATGGCGCCGCACCCGGCGAGAACTACGCCGAGGAACCATCGAGCTGAGTGGGACACGGCAAACTCCAAACGACAGGACGACGTGGGAAGTCCCGCGGAGGGACACGACGGGAGGTGCCAGGGCAAGATGGGGGCCGTTAACCGAAGTGACGGTAACACGAGGAGTTGAGCGGGGTTGCGCGGCTTGGATCTTTCAAAAAGCCAGCCCCGAGTGCAAAAGACAGCAGGGCGGGGGCAAGGTCGCGTGGCGAGATGGCCTATGGGCGATTCAGGGCTGACTTGACACCGGCTTGACCGGCATCGGCCATCCTCTCGACGTGTTTGAGCGGTCGTTCACACCGAGGGTCCGATGTCGAGCGAAGCCGTACCGCCAGCCAAATCGACTTTCATCACGGCTCACCTGCAGAAGTTCAGGGAGACGAGAAACCCGCGTGACCTGATCCGGGTGGTATTGCTGATCGTGCAGCAGCAGCGAATCGTCGAGCTGCTGTACGGTGTGTTTTGCACCTTGTTCTATCGTGCGTCGGCAGTCATGCCGGTAAATGATGAGGTTTCTTTGATCTCGGTTATCAAGGAAAAAACTGCGCAGGTGCACCGGGGGTCGTTCTCCAGAGCCCAGCTCATCGAGCGATACGGCGCGAGGTTCAGAGTCGAACTTCTGCCTGAAGACTTCGAATCTGCCCGCTGGGAGAGCATCTGGGAGGAGGGTGATGAATTTCTGATCATCGGTGAGTACGGGGAGGGCGCGCGGCTGGCTTTGGTTACTGCGGAGCGGTGTGTTCTCAACGATCACTACAAGCGTATCCGCGGGGTTCGGCACATTCATTCGGTACAGCGCTACGGGATCTCTGGTGGATTTCTGGTGGCCACCGGCGATACCAAGAAATTTCTGGACCTATGGATGCTTCAGGATGGACAGATCAGCTTTACGCGCCGGCTCAAAAAGCACCTGGCCGGATTCACGGCCGCAGCTGAGGTGAACGGCGGGTACTACTTCGGTACCGACTTCAGCAGTCGTCCTAATTACATCACTACTCTCGATGGGACCAAATACTTCTATCCTTCAAAAGCATACAACCTGTACGTCACCGCTTTCTATTCCTTCTTCGGCCGGTACATCGTGTCGGTCAATAATGAGCTCAGGGTGGTCGGGGGCAGAAAAACACTTTCGGTCTTCGATACCGTCGAGCGCCGATTCATCTACTGCGATTTCTGGGCTGCCGAAAACAGCGTGGGCTCCCGCCAGGCGGCGTAAGGCAGGATTGTCCACAACAGCGCTGCTTGACCTAAACGAAGCGTGCTTCTAGTTTTGTCGGTCTACCCCGGAACGGGGTTCTTTGCTTCTCAAGACCAGGGTTATGCCGACAATCAATCAGCTCATCCGGCGCGGCCGGAAAATCGTAGAGGCCAAAGACAAGGCGCCGGCTCTCCGGTCAAATCCCCAGAAACGCGGGGTCTGCACCCGGGTGTATACCACCACCCCTAAGAAGCCCAACTCGGCGCTTCGGAAAGTGGCCCGCGTGCGGCTGACCAACGGCTTCGAGGTCACCGCCTACATTCCCGGCGAGGGTCATAACCTGCAGGAACACTCGATTGTGCTGATCCGGGGTGGGCGGGTAAAGGACCTGCCTGGTGTGCGGTACCATATTGTCCGTGGTACGCTCGATTCTGCGGGCGTCAACGATCGGCGGCAGAGCCGGTCCAAGTACGGAGCCAAGCGTCCCAAGGCTGGTGGCGCCGGCGGTAAAGGAGGCAAGTAGTGAGTCGGCGTAACAAGTCGGTCAAGCGCCCGGTTCCGCCGGACCCGCGGTACGACAGCCAGACGGTCTCAAAGTTCGTCAACAATCTGATGTACGAAGGAAAGAAGAGTGTGGCCGAGGGGATCTTCTACACGGCCATGGATCTGATCGAGGAGCGCACCGGCCAGCCCGGGGTCTCGGTATTCAAGCAGGCCATCAACAACGCCAAGCCGACGCTAGAGGTGAAGAGCCGGCGGGTGGGTGGCGCTTCGCTTCAGGTTCCGGTCGAGGTCCGGCCCGACCGGCGAACTGCCCTGGCCATGCGCTGGATCATCTCCTTTTCCCGGGCCCGCACCGAGAAGACGATGGCAGAGCGGCTCGCGGCCGAGCTGATTCTCGCGTCCAAGGGTGAAGGGAATACCATCAAGAAGAAGGAAGACACCCACAGGATGGCCGAGGCCAACCGGGCGTTTGCGCACTACCGGTGGTAGGAGGTAAGCGCGTAGCCGGGTAAGTTTCTGCGCAAGTCAACGGGGCCGCTTCGAGTCGAAGCGGCCCCGTGTTGTAAGCCCCGACTAGGGCCTTGAGGCAGATCGGGGTGGCCAGATGATGTCGTCGCCAGTTTCCGACTTGCCATCGGGGCCGCTGCTCCAAAGGAGAAAGCGGTTACCTGCCCGGGTGTAGCCAAAGTTTTCGTTATCGTACGGATCACGGGGGAACACCTCGTCCCCCTGGTCTAACACCCACCGGGCGTAGAGCTCCCGACTGTTGGCTGGAAGTTCACGACCGCTCCGCTGCTCTTTCTCCAGGAACGAGGCCAGTTTCGCCAGCCCGCTCACCGCTCGCAAGCTGTCCGCCTGCGCGTTTCGCGGCTGGGCTCCGTTCTGCTCCACTTTGCTCTGTGCCTCCTTCACCATGCTGCTGAACTTGGAACCGCCCAGCCAGGCCGCGCCGAAGATCGGCAGCACGACCAGAACGACGATCGCGGCCGCGCGCAGGACTCCTGCGGACCCCAGATGTTCTCCGCCGGCGAGCGAGGGCTCCAAAGCCATCATGCGATGACTCAAAGGTGGGTGACTGCCGAACCAGGTTCCAATGGTCATCCAGCCGGTGTTCAGCGACCCCCGCTGTGCCACAAAGACCCTGCGGTTGACGCGAGGACCGTGCTTGGCACCCGCTGATAGTATCGCCAGTCCCAGCAGCGCATCGTCGGTGTTCCCAGCCCCCACCAATCCGTAGCGATCACACGTGTACTCCCTGGCCCGGGACAGCGCCTGCGGAAGGAACGGGATTATGCTGGCAGGTAGCAATATCCAGTGCCACTTGAGATGCCCTTCCTTCACGTGCCCCAGCTCGTGGGCGATGATCATATCGCGGGCGCCGGTGTTGTCACCGCAGGCCTCCAAAAGATCGGAGAAGAGGACCACCATGTGTCGACCGAGGAAGCGGGTTGCGAACGCGTTCAGTGCACCGCCCGCCTGCATGAGGTAGACCTCCGGTACCGGGTCCAGTCCGATTCTGCTGGCGATACGTACTACCGCGGCGTGGAGGTCAGGAAACTGGTCCGGCCCTAGACGGACAGCGCTTCCACGGATGTGAGCCACGAAGGCGAGGTGAATGAAGAAGAAGAAAACGCCGAAGAGTATCGCGTAAAAAGCCCCGATGATCGTCACCAAGGCCACTACCCATAGTACGAGCGATACGAACATCGTCAGGACGAACAGCGGCCGCTCTGTAGGCCAGCGCGTGATCTCGATGCGGTGGCCGACGGCTTGTGGGGTAGGATTCATGGCCGAAC
>DASPKB010000302.1:0-4408 GCA_035628315.1 Gemmatimonadales bacterium
TCCGCAGATTCTTCGAGCTGTTTGCGGAGAAGGGAGCCGCGGCGCGCGCCTACTCGTCCTCGTCGGGAGAGACTCGCCGGATGGGTCCCGAGTAACGGGCTTCAGTCCTGGCATGAAGCTCGTCCACACCGATAAGCGCGCGGACTGACGCGATGATCCCTGCTACCACGTCATCGGCCCAGTAGGGGTCCGGCCGCTCCCCTGGCGGCAACCGCGACGCACAGCTTTCGAGATACCGGATGGCTGTCGTGATCCACTCGGTCTGGGCCGATGCGACAATTGCCCACGAGCCGGTGGACCGCAGCTCCAGCTCCTCCAACTCCCGCAGATGTTGCTCCACCCCCTCCATAACCGGTTTGGAGCGCAGCCGGTCGGCCACCAGGGACAACACCGTCCGCCGCTCGGTTTCCTGGGGCTCGGGCAGGGGAGCAAGATAGTGCCGCTGGTCGGCTACCATCTCAGCCAGCCGGATGCAGACCGCCCGGATGGGAGGCATCAGGGCCCGCGGGGCCTCCCGGGACCAGCTGTCGGCGGCACGCAGGATCTCCCTAATCCGCTGATCAGCTTGGTCATCCGGTGTAGGCCGGCGGGTGGTATCAACCATAGTAGGGAGAAAAACCGATTGTTGTTCCAAAGGCAACCGGGCCCCTGAAGGGTCACTTGTGGGCCGGTTCCGCCTCGGTTACCTCCCTGCTGAATACCTGCCCGAAGGCATCCAGGACCGCCGAACGAGTATCCCCCCAAAGCGCGGTATCGGTGCGTCCCGACTCCATGGCGACACTGGTCATCACGACGTCACGAATGCCACAGGGGACAATCATATCGAAGTACGCCAGCTCGGTGCTCACGTTCAGCGCAAAGCCATGAAACGTGATCCACTGTTTCACGTGGATGCCGATGCTCGCGATCTTACGGCCACGAGTCCACACTCCGGTGAGACCAGGGTTGGTGCCTGCCGGGATACCCATGGCATCCAGCGCCAGGATGAGCGCCTGCTCGAGCGACCGGAGATACCAGTGAAGGTCTTCGCGGTGTGAGCGGAGGTCCAGGATCGGGTAGCCCACCAACTGACCCGGGCCGTGAAAGGTGGCATCTCCGCCGCGCTCCACCTCGTGTACCGCAATGCCCCGCTGCGCCAGAACCGCCGCACTGAGCGGCAGGCTCGCGGGCCGGGTCCCGCGCCCCAGCGTGACCACCGGTTCATGCTCTACCAGGAGGAGGAGGTCCTCGTTCAAGTCGCCGGCGATACGCCGGCGGGCAAGGCTTCGCTGCAGCTCCAGTACTTCAGCATAGGGTTGTCGACCGAGATCGTGCACCCACAGCCGGTGGGTCATGCGGGGGCACTCCAGCGGCGTGCGTGTCGTGACAGGATGACTGCCAGTACCCCGGAGGCAGCGAGCAGGAACAACAGTCCGCTCCGGCCGAACAGCTGATTGATCGGAATGCACACCAGCATCAACAGTACAGTGGCGAACGCCGATACGATCGAGAGACCACCCCGCCGGTAGACCGAGGTGATCGGCGCCAGGAGCCGCCAGGCCGCGAATGCCGTACCGAACACTCCCACGAGGGTGCCGCCGACCAGGAGGTAGAACCGCAGGTCGAGACTAGCCGACTGACCATCGCCGCGCAGCGCGTCGACCACGAACACCGTTCCGCTGATCACCAGGAGACCCAACGACACGGCCGCTGCCAGCGCCGAGGCGACAAGGCCCAGGGGATCTCCACTGGCCTCATTATTCCCGCTCACTTCGCCCGACTCTCTCAGCGTACCGCTCACCCCTCAGCTCACTTAGATATGGATCACCTGGCCCATGGAGTCCAACGCAGCTTCGGCAATCGCTTCCGACAGAGTTGGATGGGCATGGATAGCGAGATCCACCTCCTCGACGGTGTACTCGTTCTGCCGGGCGACAGCCAGCTCGTGGATCATCTCCGAGGCGTGGCCGCCAACGATGTGCGCACCCAGAATCTCGCCATACTTCTTGTCCCTGATGATTTTCACCAGGCCTTCGGTGTCGCCCGACGTCCGCGCTCTCCCGTTGGCGCTGAAGGGAAATTTCCCGACCTGATAGTCGAGCTTGCGCTCCTTGGCCTGCTCCTCGCTCAGCCCAATGCTCGCGACCTCAGGATGGCAGTACGTGACGCTCGGCACGTTGTCGTATTTGATGGGCTGGGGACGGTGTCCTGCGATGAGCTCGGCCACCACTACTCCTTCCCGGCTTCCCTTGTGAGCCAGCATCGGCGGGCCGGCGACGTCACCGATGGCGTAGATTCCTGGAGCGTTGGTCTCCAGTGTGGCGGGATTCACCTTGATGAATCCCCGGTCCGTGAGCTGCACTCCCGCTTCCTGCAGCCCGAGATTCTCGGTGTTCACCGCTCGTCCGGCGGCCATCAGGATCTTCTCTGCTTCGATGGTTTCGCTCTTGCCGTTGGTCTCGATCTCGAGAGAGGCTTTGTCTTTTCGAACCGCTGCCTTCTTGACCTTCACCCCGGCCAATACGCTGATGCCCCGCTTCTTGTAGCTCTTGGTTACCACGTCGGAAGCCTCGGCGTCTTCCAGCGGTAGAATGCGAGGCAAGGCCTCGATCAGGGTGACCTTGCTGCCGAACGCGTTGAAAATGTCGGCAAACTCACATCCTACCGCGCCCGCGCCGACGATCGCTATGGAAGCAGGAGGCTTCTCCAGAAAGAGCGCCTCGTCCGAGCTGATAACCGTGTTCTTGTCTATCTCGAGACCGATCTGAGGTATCCCTTTGACCCTGGATCCGGTGGCAATCACGACGGCCTTACGCGCCTGATACTCGTCTTTCCCAACCCGAACCGTGCGGTTCCGCCCGAGCGTTCCACTGCCCCTGACTACGGTGACCTTGTGCTTCTTCATCAGGAACTCGACGCCCTTGGAATTCTGCTCTGAAACCTTGCGGGACCGGCGCATGGCGACACCGTAGTCAGTCTTGACCGGCCCCACGTCGATGCCAAGCTCCTTGGCGTCGTGGCTCACCAGGTTTGCCACGTAGGCGCTGTGGAGGAGAGCCTTCGTAGGTATGCAGCCGATGTTGACGCAGACGCCGCCGAGCTTGTCCCGCTCCACGACTGCTGTCGCGAGCCCGAGCTGCGCGGCGCGGATAGCGCAGACGTAGCCGGCGGGACCTCCCCCCACGATGATCACGTCGAATTGATTGGCCACGAATTCCTCTAGTTGAAGCTGTGAGCCTAGGCCTTACTTACCAGACCAGCGCCAGCGGATTTTCCAGCATTGCTTTGAGAGTCTTGAGGAACTGGGCCCCGGTGGCCCCGTCGATCACGCGGTGGTCACACGACATCGTGAGCCGCAACCGGCGGCGGAGAGCCACACCGCCATCGTGCGCTACGGGTTTCGGAACAATCCGCCCTACCGCGAGAATACCCGCCTCGGGTGGATTGATGACCGCGGTGAACTCGTCGATGTCGAGCATTCCCAGATTCGACACCGAGAATGTGCCGCCCGTGTATTCATCGGGCTTGAGCTTACGCTCCCGGGCTCGGGCTGCGAGATCCTGGGATTCGACCGCAATTTCGCGCAGGCTTTTCTGATCGGCGTGGCGGATTACGGGCGTGATCAGTCCTTCCTCGACAGCAACCGCCATGCTGATGTGAACCTGGTTCCAGTACCGGATGTGGTCCTCCTGCCACCAGGCATTGCACGATGGATGTTGCCGCAAAGCGAGAGCAACGGCTTTGATGATGATATCGTTGAACGAGACGCTTGCCTCCTTAGCGGCTTCCCCACCTCCTCGCTTGCTGTCGGCGCGTAGCGCTTCCCTGGCTTCCCACACCCGCTCCATATCCACTTCAGTCGTGAGATAGAATGTGGGGATCGGCCCGATGGACTGGCTCAGGCGCTTCGCAATGGTCTTGCGGATCTGGGTAAGAGGAACATCGGTGTAAGGATCACCGCCGAAAACCGCTGGACGGCGAGGCTGTGGGGCAGGGAAGGCTGGAGCCAAACGTTCCGCTGCGGCCCCACCGGATACGGGCGCTGCATTCTCCAGATCGCGGGCAACAATTCGGCCTTCAGGGCCAGAGCCCGATATCCCACCCAGGTCCACCCCGCGCTCCGCCGCAATACGGCGAGCTAGTGGCGAGGCCCTGACCCGGCCACCCGAGCGTGGGGCCGGTTGCGTGGCCACCTCCGGCTGCGGCCGGGGAGAGGGGCCACGACCCTCGGTAGCAGCCTCTGCCGGAGGAGCGGGGGGCATCGAAGTAGGACGGTTGCGGCCAGGAGCTGGCTGGGTGCCCTGCTCCTCCGCCGGCTTGCCAGGCGCGCCGGCGCCATCCTGCCGCCGCTGCCCCTCGGCAGCCGGTCGGCTGCCCCGTTGCCCGTCGCTGCCACCGTCCTCGCCCGGCTCTCCGATCACCGCAACCG
>DASPKB010000303.1:0-3341 GCA_035628315.1 Gemmatimonadales bacterium
ACATTCTTGCCGGGATTGTGGTGCATCTCCCCGGCTGTTCCGATGTCGTAGTACGCCGAGGTGACTTCAAGCTCATCCGGAGTGAGCACGGCCGCGGCTTCATCCCGGGTCCAGGTGAAGTAGTCGCCGTCGTCATCCAGCCCAACGTCCGCATCCTGGCTTGCAGCGTAACCGCCCTCGGGATCGGAACCCTCCTCGCGAACCCAGTGCACGATACCACGGGCGACGTCGGCGTACTCCCCGGTGCCGAGCAGCGCGTAGGCATCGAGATAGTTTTTCAGCAGCTCCGAGTTGTCGTACGACATCTTCTCGAAATGCGGGACGATCCAGCGGGCATCCACGCTGTAGCGGTGGAACCCGCCGCCGAGCTGATCGTGGACGCCGCCCCGGGCCATACCCTGAAGCGTCCGGTCCAGCATCGTTCGGATGTGCTCTGAGGGCTGATCGTACCACCGGTGCAAAAGGAGGGTGATGGCTCCGGGATGCGGGAACTTGGGTTGGCTCCCGAAGCCGCCATTCACCTGGTCGAATGCCCGCGCCATCTGGGAAATGGCTTGGTCGAGCAGCGCAGGTGAGACTTCTCCGGGCGCACCCTCGTCCAGGTGCTCATCCAGTACGCGGCGTATGGTCTGAGCTTGGGCCTGTACCTGGTCGCGGCGTGAACGGTACGCCTCGAGCACGCTGGCCAGCACAGTACGGAATCCGGGCCGGCCGTATTTCCCGTCCGGCGGAAAGTAGGTTCCGCCGAAGAAGACCTCACCCGTGGGAGTCAGAAACGCAGTCAGCGGCCAGCCTCCCTGCTGGGTGAGCGTCTGCACCGCTCGTTGATAGCGCGCATCCACGTCGGGCCGTTCGTCGCGGTCGACCTTGATGCAGACGAAATGCTGGTTCAGGAAGTCCGCCAGGTCAGGGTTCTCGTACGATTCCCCATCCATGACGTGGCACCAGTGGCACCAGACCGCGCCGATATCGAGCAGCACGGGCTTGTCGGCGGCCTGGGCTGCGGCGAAGGCCTCCTCACCCCAGGGATACCAGTGAATGGGCTGATGCGCGGCTGACTGGAGGTAGGCCGAGGGGGATTCGGCAAGGCGGTTGGCAGACATGGGCGGGAATCTATCCGGCTCGCTTAGAGAGTGTCGGTGATTTTCGACCGGGGTGGGGGTATAATGTCCCCGTGACAACGTCTTTGTTGCTGGCATTTCTGCTTGGGTTACGTCACGCTACGGACCCGGATCACCTCACGGCCGTCTCCACGCTCCTGCTCAACGAGAAGGATCACGGAGCCCGGCGCGCGGCGCTGCTGGGGTGGGCCTGGGGGGCGGGTCACGCAGTTACGCTGTGTGCCCTCGGCATTCCGTTCATTGTATTCGACTTGCGGCTGCCGGACCCGGTCCATCGCGCGGCCGAGGCTTTGATCGGGGTCCTCATTGCGCTGCTGGCGCTGCGGCTGCTGCTACGCTGGCGCCGGGGTTATTACCACCTGCACCCGCACCAACACGGTGCGATCGCCCACATTCATCCGCACGTGCACGAGCACGCCGGCGGGCTGGAAGCTCATCCCGCCGTCCATCAGCACAGCCATGCAGAACAACTCGGGCGGTCGCCGCTGGCATCCTTTGGGCTCGGGTTGATACATGGGATAGGTGGGTCGGCAGGGGCAGGCGTGCTGCTGGTGGCCGCCGCGAGTAGCAGAACCGAGGGGACGGTCGCGCTCGTGGTGTTCGCCGCTGCGACGGCGAGCTCGATGGCGATTCTTTCCCTCGCGTTCGGGCACGCGCTTGGCCGGCGGAACATCCGGCGTCGTCTCGGGGAGCTGGTGCCGCTGTTCGCTACCGCCGGTCTGATCTTCGGGGTGTGGTATTCAGTGGGAGCGCTTCAGGGCTAATATTTGCCCGGCAGCGGCTATTTGTGACTCAGCGAGTAGACGTAGGCCGCCACAGCTCGGACATCCTCGTCACTCAGCGTTCCACCGCCTTTGGCCGGCATGGGAATACCGCTCTTGGCCTTCTCTTTCGGTACTCCGTTGGTAATCTGAGCGGTGATGTCCTCCAGGCTCCCCTTGCTGTGGATCCATTCGGCGTCGGTAAGGTTGGGTCCGACGCTGCCTTCTCCCTTTGAACCGTGGCAGGCGTAGCAGTTGCCCGGTCCCTGGAACACCTTCTCTCCCCGCGCGATCAGCTCTGGTGAGACGGCCGAGGCCGGTGCTGCTGCTTCGCCCTCAGCGGATGGTTCGGGAGCGGCGGAGGTTTCAGGCTTGCTCTGGCCGACTGCAGGGGCGGTGACGCTGACGGCGAGAATAGCCAGCGCGGAAAGAACGACAGCCGGATTCACCGAAAGCTCCTCCGAAGGAAGTTTCTTACGATACGTCGCACCGCCAGTTGGTCAAGGCGGGGTCGGGTTGCTTTCGGGTGGAAGCGGGCGGATCTCGACCCGGCGATTCAGCGCCCTCCCCTGCGGAGTGGTGTCTGGGGTACGAGGAACGGTAGATCCATACCCTCTGGCGACCATCTGCTGGAACGGCACGCCCTTGGCCACCAAATAGTTGCGCACGGCTTCCGCCCGCAGTGTGGACAGATGCTGATTATCGGCCGGCGTGCCGGCATTGTCGGTGTGACCGCCGATCTCCACCCGAAGTGATGGGTTGGCCAGAAGAACCTTGGCCACGGAATCGAGCTCGACGTAAGAGCCCTGCTGCAAGCGCGCGCTGCCCGACTCGAAAGTGACACCCTGGAGCACCATTGGGGTTGCTTCGGCGGGAGCCGGCGCAGGGGTGACGACCTGGGCCGGAGGTGCCTCCTGCTGTGGAACCGGCGCCTCGGCCGGCGGAGCCGCTGGAGGGGCGGCCGCCGGTTGACGTCTCTGCTGTCCCGAGGCACAACCTCTGGAGTTGACTGCGGCACCAATGGATGTGCGGGGACAGCGATCGAGGCCATCGAGCACTCCGTCGGCGTCTTCATCTCCCGGGCAGCCCAGCGCGTCCACGGTAGCGCCACGAGGCGTCGCGGAGCAGCGGTCGAGCCCGTCGGCGATGCTGTCGCCGTCGCTGTCGCGGGGGCAACCGGCGGCATCCACCAGCACGCCTGCAGGACTATCGGGACACTTGTCGATGCCATCGGCGATATTGTCGGCATCGCTGTCCCTGGTGCATCCGATCGAATCGACGATTGCTCCCACTGCGGTGTTGGGGCAGCGGTCGATCCCGTTGGCCACTCCATCGCCGTCACTATCCGCAGGGCAACCGAAGCCATCCACCTGGGCACCCGTAGGTGTGTTGGTGCACCGGTCCCGGTTGTTCAAGATTCCGTCTCCGTCGCTGTCCGGGATCGGCTTGCTGCCGAGCA
>DASPKB010000304.1:0-10888 GCA_035628315.1 Gemmatimonadales bacterium
TGCACGACTACCCCATCCAGCTCGGTCGTACCGGAAACTTCAGCACCGGGCGCGACGACGTGGACGGAATGACCGCGGCGGACCACCGCGCGCGCGAGTGCGGCGAGTGCGGCACCGGAGAAATCACCTGGCCAGCGGGGATAATGATGGGTCAGGAAGACGACCCGCACCGCTCAATCCTGGATGTCGTGCTTTTCAAGCCGAGCCAACTCGCGGGCCAGCTCCCGGGTTTCCTCCCGCATCCCCGCGATCATCTCGCCGAGGAATCCGAACCCGAACAGCACGATACCGCTGATCACCATGGTCTCGACCAGATTCAAGAGCGGTCGGAAGCCGATGCCGTATCCGTAGCGGAGCACCAGGGCGACGATTCCGGCCAACAACCCAATGATGAACAGCGCCGCCCCACCCACGCCAAAAAACAGCATTGGCTTGCGGCCAAAACGCAGCTGAAACCATACTGAAACCAGATCGAACAAACCGACCGGGATCCGCCGCCAATTGAATTTTGACGTACCGGCGCGCCGGGGATACAGTGGCACCGGGAGAGAGGTAAGCCGGTATCCGTCCGCCGCCGCGATCACGACCATGTAGCGGTGCCAGTCGGGCCTAAGGGGAACTCCCGCCATGACCTCGCGCCGATACGCCTTTACCGAGTTGAGATCCGTTACCCGAACACCGAACAGCCAGCGGCACAGTCCGTTGTATATGCGGGAGACGAACGCCTTCTCGTACTTTCCCTGTTTGGTGCCGGTGACGATGTCCGCCTGGTTCTCCAGGATCGGTGCCACCAGGCCCGGAATATCCTCGGGCAGGTACTGGAGATCGGCGGGATAGAACACGAAGACATCGCCCCGGGCTACATCTCCGGCGGAACGGAGCGCGTCGGCGATGCCGCGCTGGCGGCGGTGGGTGACGACTTCCAGGAACGGGTACTGCCGCTCCAGATCGCGCAGCACCCGTTCGGTGCCATCGCGGGAGCCGTCGTTGACAACGATTACCTCGAATGAAAATCCGGCCGAGCCGAGGGCCTGAGCACAACGCTGAACGAACTCGGGGAGGTTTTCAGCCTCGTCCTTGGCCGGGACGAGGACACTGACGTCCAGCGTCTCGACCCGCGTAACGGTCATACCCGTTTCCGCATGCGGGCTGGAAGGATGCCGAGCTGGTCGCGGTACTTCGCGACCGTGCGACGGGCGATCTGGATCCCTTGCTCCTGGAAGAGGTGGACGATCTGCTGGTCGGTGAGCGGCTTCGCGCTATTCTCCTCGCTGACCATCTTTTCGAGCTTGGCCCGGATCGAGCGGGCGCTGGCGTCCTCCCCGGACGCAGTCGAAAGTGCACTGGAGAAGAAGAACTTGAGCGGCAGCACTCCACGCGGGGTCTGGACGTACTTCTCGTTCGTCACCCGGCTGACGGTGGACTCGTGCATGTTGATCACCTCTGCCACTTCCCGCAGGGTGAGCGGCTTCAGGTACTCGATGCCTTTCTCGAAGAACTCGCGCTGCCGATCCACGATGAAGTTCATCACCTTGAGCATGGTTTGACGCCGCTGCTCAATTGCCTGAATCATCCAATTCGCGCTGTTCATCTTCGAGGCGATGAACTCGCGGTTCTCCGGAGTCATCTTCTTCTTGTCGCGCGCAATTTCCTGGTAGGAGCGGCTGAGCCGGAGCCGGGGCATACCGGTGTCGTTGAGGAACACCTGGTACCGGCCGCCGATCTTCTCGACGATAAGGTCGGGGATGATATAACCGTCGCTCTGCTCGGAATATTTGAGTCCGGGCTTAGGATCAAGCCGGGAGAGCTGGTCGGCGGCCGCCTGCACGGCCGCGGGCTCCACCCCGAATCGCTTGGCCAGGTCATTCCAGCGGTGGGCGATCAAATCGGGAAACGCCTCAGAGACGAGCCGGTAAGTGAGTGACTCGGTGTCGGCCAACTCGGTGAGCTGAATCAGCAGGCACTCCCGCAAATCCCGCGCGCCGGTTCCGGAGGGGTCGAGGCGCTGGACAATTGCCAGCATCTCCTCGGCCTCATCCATGGTGTAGTAGGGCGGAGAAGACGGAGAGGGGAGAGAGGTCGCAGTTGAAACCGAGGCCGGAGTAGAGGGCGCCGGCGCAGCCGCTGACGGACCTTCACCGGAGGCCATGCTGAAGTCGTCGAGGTTTTCCTCACCGCCTTCTCCGCTCTCTCCGCCTTCCCTGCTCGCTCCGCCCCGCTCAACATGGCCGGATATCAGCTGGTTCACCGAGCCGAGGATCTCCTCCAGCGATGCGGCCAGATAGCCCTCTTCGTTGATGTTCCCCAGGAACTCCTCGGCGAGCAGCAGCTGCCGGGGCGTCAGGGTAAGCATCTGCAGTTGTTCCCGTAAGTGATCGATGAGGTTGCGGGTTTCGACGGTGACCGGCTCAGTGTACTCCAGCTGCTCGTACTGCTCCCGGGTTCCCCCTACCTCGAAGCCGTTGAGCAGAATCTCCTCCCAATCGACCTCCTCCTCCTTTTCTTTCTGCTCCTTCTGCTCCTCAGCAGCCGGTTGTTCGGTGGTCTCGTCTTCTGGTTCCAGCAGCTCGAGAAATGGATTGGCCAGCAGCTCCTGCTTGAGGTGCTGCTGGAGGTCCATCATCGGCATGTAGAGCATGTCCATGGCCTGGTACAGCCGCGGATTGACTCGAAGCTCCTGCCGGAGGCTGGTGTGTTGGGAGAGACCGGTTCTCATGCGACCGCCTCGAGCCGTGCCCGGAGGCGAGCCGTGAGCGTGGGTCCCAGGTAGAGCTGCGCGACCCGATCGTCATAGACCAGCTCGCGCACGGTGCCGGAGGCCTGCACTTTGCCTTCGAACATGATGTAAGCCCGGTCTACGATATCCAGAGTCTGTTCCACATTATGATCGGTGATCAAGACGCCGATTCCCCGGTGTCTGAGTCCTGCGACAATGGTCTGGATGTCATGCACTGCGATCGGGTCCACTCCTGCAAACGGTTCATCCAACAGCATGAACTTGGGATCCGAAACCAGAGCCCGCGTAATCTCCAGACGGCGCCGCTCGCCACCGCTCAGTGAGTAGGCCCGGCTTTTCCGCAGGTGCTTGATCGATAACTCGTCGAGCATGCGGTCGAGTTGCCGGTACCGCTCCTCCCGGTCGATAGGACGCGTTTCCAGAATGGCCAGAATGTTCTCCTCGACTGTCATCCTTCGGAAGATCGAGGGCTCCTGCGCCAGATATCCGATGCCGCTTCGGGCGCGCTGGTACATCGGAGAGTCCGTCAACTCTACTCCATCCAGCAGAACCCGGCCTTCGTCGGGAAGGATCAGCCCGGTAATAAGGTAGAAGGTCGTGGTCTTTCCTGCGCCGTTCGGTCCCAGCAGCCCAACGATCTCCCCCTGCTCTACTCGTACACTGACATGATCCACCACCGGGCGGCCCTTGAAGCTCTTTCGCAGGTCCAGGCCTTCCAGCAGACTGGCTTTGGTGCGCCGACCGGTATACGTCTTCGCCCGTTGCACCGCTCGGCGGGCGGAGCTGAGCAGCGCGTCGTAGACTGTCTGCCGTTCTTCAGGCGCGGGACCCCACCATGCCACCCGGGGGCGGATAGTCTGCCAGTACCCCGCGGCCGTGTCGAGAATCCAGCCCTCCGTGGCCAGCCGCGGCAGCACGGAATCGCTCAAGTGATGCCGAACCTCATCGCCGGAGACTTCGATGTCGGCGTCGCCAGTCTGCTGATAGCAGGCGAGGTAGGCCTCACGGTAGCTGTGCACCAGATCGGAGAAGACGATGCTGTCACCCGGACCGGCGGCCCGAACAATTGCCGCAAGTCCGATAGGAACCGAGGGATCGCGGTCGCCGAGTGCGGCTACCCACTCCGGCGCGGTCACCGGCTGCGCTGCCCTCGGGCTACGGTGTCGGACCGGGCCTGGAGCGAGTCGGGTCCGGTTGCGGCATCACTGGCCTCGAGCTGAATTCCATCAATCAGCCCCTGAACGTCGACCCGGTCTACGCCGCTCCGCGCTCCGTGCTTCATGGTCATCACGATCACGTCACCCCGGGCGTAGTTGATCGATGGCCGATCGGGGTACCTGGCGCTCGGGTCCAGGTGGTACGACTGGGCGTTCTTCCGGGCTACGATGCGGTTCAGCGCTGCCCGCCGGGTTCCAGCCGAGTCCCGCTGGACGAACTGGGCGACGACGGTATCGCCACGCATCCAATCGCGCTGTTTCGTGCGCGGATCGACCATCCCGCCCAGCCAGGCAGTGCCGAAGCCTCGCACCTCCTTGAGCTGCTGGCCGGGAGTGTCGAGCGCCAGCGAATCGGCCCGCATCGCATACGCCGGAGACGTGGCATAGGGCCGGGTAGAGTCCCCCCAGGCGAGGGTCTGCTCCAGCCGCCGACTCCGGATGTCGAGTCCTATAGTATCGGCAACCAGGTCCCACTCCTTGCTCACCGCGTGAGCCTTGCCCTTGGCAATGACATAGGTGAGCTCCCGCCGGTCCAGCTTGAGGTCGAGTCGCCGGCCGGTCAGGTTGAAGCTGTCGCGTCCCAGCCCCCGCATGACCGGGTTTCCCCCAACCAGCGTCCCATCCCCGGCCTCACCGGTATCCAGGCGAAGGGAATCACCTCGGGCGGAGAAGTCACTCCTGTCTATGGTGACCTTCCCACCGGCCCACAAGCGTTCGTTGCCCTTGAGCCGCACCCGGTCGGCCACGATGATGTAGGGCTCACCGGGCCTCGCGCCGGAGTCCGCGGTCGTATACTCGATCCGGGGCCGGCCAGTGGCATACATCACGAGCGTGTCCCGCACGCCTTTGACGACCCGGTAGTAATCCAGCGCTGGACCAGTCAGTTTGGATCCGGTTCGCAGATTGTTGGTCACCACGTTGCCCCGGGCTTCCCACTTCTCGCCGTTCTTGTAATAGGTGCCGTTATCCGCATCCATGGTCAGGGTGGAGTCGCGATACCTGACGTTGCCGATGAAGTGCACCACGTTGCCGGCGTATGCAGCTACGCTATCGCTTTCCATGGTGATCTGAACGCCGCGGCAGCTGAGCCGGACGTTGCCCCCGGCAAAGTAGTTGGTACCCTGGGGCGTTTCGACGACGGCGCCCTTCCGGTCGACATTCGTTATCTGGAATACGCAGCGCCCGGCCTGGCCACTCGCTGGACTAACACCCAGCGGGATCAGGACGAGAACCAGGCCGATACTTCTCCCTCTCATTGCCCCGGGAGCAGCATGCCGTCTCCGGTTACGCCCCGCGGGCGATCGGTGACGACATTGCGGAAGTCAGGATCGGACCGAAAGCTGTTGCCTTCCAGATGCTCGTCGCCCCGGTCAAAAGTGAAGTGCTTATCCGTCACAATGAGATTGGTGGCATTCTCGTACCGGAGCTCCTCCGTGGCGAGACGTCGCCCGTCCGGAGAGACCACCACTACGTTGCCCTTGGCTTCCATGGAGCCGTCCTGCCAGCGATAAATACCCCGGCGGGAGGTCAGGGTTGAGCTTTCGGCCCCCTTGAGGTCAAAGAAGACGACTTTGACGTTGTGCAGCTCGGTAATCTGGGTGGCCTCGTAGAAGAATGCCGAGTCGGCTTCAACCCGGCTGCGGAGAATGCCCTCGTTGGTGACGTAGTGGGAGAATCCTTCCAGCACCTGGTCCGCGCTGTCGGCCGCTTGCACCGTAGTGGTAGGCCTCACTCCCGGGTCCTCGCACGCCAAGGCGGAGAAGGCAGAGACGGCGAGAAGCACTACGCGCCCTCTCAGTCCGAGCATTGCTGGGACGAACCTGTCTGTCCGCTCCGTCCTCTCCGCGCTCATCAGACCGCTCCCGCTCTCATAAGATCATGAAGATGGACCACCCCTATGATGGCACCGCCATTGTCCACGACGGGCAGGACCATGATCCCGCGCTCCTGCATCAGGCCCACCGCGGCCCCGGCCAGATCGTCGGGTGACGTCGTACGTGGAGTCCGGGTCATCACCTCATCGACCCGGCGCTCATAGAATCGGGGGTCTCGCTCCGCCAGGCGGGTGAGATCTCCCGTGGTGAGCACTCCGGCGAGGTGCCCGTCCTCGGCCACCATGGCAAGTCCCCTGTCGTGGGCCAGGCTGACCACCGCCTCGCGCATCGTGGCATCCGGCCGCAGCACTCGTCCCGGAGCCAGCATGACATCCCGGACCCGTAGCAGCAGACGCCGTCCGAGGCTCCCTCCGGGGTGGAGTTCCGCAAACTGCTCCCGGCTGATCCCTTTTTCTTCCAACAGCGCCACCGCCAGCGCGTCGCCCAGGGCCAGGGCTACGGTGGTGCTGGCTGTCGGAGCAAGGTCATGAGGGCAAGCTTCCTCGGTGACCGAAGCATCCAGCGCGACTGTGGCGACCCGGGCCAACGCCGAATCGCGGCCGCCGGTGATCGCGATTATCGGAACGCTGAGCCGCTGCAACGACCCCACCAATCCGAAGAGGTCCTCGGACGCCCCACTCTTGCTCAGGATAATCGCGACATCATCCTTTCCTACGATCCCGAGATCGCCGTGCAGCGAATCGATCGGGTGGAGGTACGACGCGGCGGTGCCGGTGGAGGTCAGGGTAGCGGCGATTTTACGGGCAATGAGACCAGACTTACCGACCCCGGATACAATGACCCGCCCCCGGGCCGCGGCGAGCAGCCGCACAGCGCGAACGAAGGCGCCGTCGAGCCGGTTCGCCGCAGCTGTAACCTGACAGGCTTCCAGGTGGAGCACTCGTCGCCCCAAATCCACCAGAGACGAATCCTCAAGCTGCACCGGCTGCGTGCTCCGTGAAATAACGTTCCAGGATGTCAGCCCATTGTCCTCGAGCCCGAAGGAGCGTCTCGACGACCTCGCGTACCGCTCCGTGGCCACCGGCGGCCCGGGTCACGTAAGCTGCGACCTGTTTGACCTCGGTGACCGCGTTGGAGACCGCGATCGGCAGCCCGACTCGGCGAAGGATCGGCAGGTCGGCCAGATCGTCGCCTACGAACGCCACCTCATCCCACCGAACCCCCAGCCGCTCGAGTACCTGCTCGAAGGCGGCGGCTTTGCGGGGGCCAGGGACCTGCAGCAGCTCCTCGACTCTAAGCTCGGCTGCGCGGAGCGCGGTTGCCTCCGAGCTCCGCCCACTCACCCATACCACTGGGAGCCCGGCGGTCTTGAGCAGGATGAGGCCGAGGCCGTCCTGAATGTCGAATCGCTTGAGCTCGACCCGGGTGCCGGCGACCGGTCCGATATAGACCCCGTTATCGGTGAGCACGCCGTCAACATCCAACCCGAGCAATCGGACCCGCTGGGCGGCGGCGACACTGATCGTGCTCATACCCGTGCCCGTCCCCATACATCGAGCGTTTGGCCCACGAGATCGGCCAGCCGGTCGAGTGGCCACTGCGTGGCGGAGTCGCTCTGGGCGCGGGAAGGCTCGGGATGGGTCTCCAGGAAGAAGCCGTCGGCTCCCGCCGCGGCCGCGGCGGCCAGAAGCGGCGGGATGAACTGTCGCTGGCCGCCGCTCGCGCCACCCTCGCCCCGACCGGGCTGCTGGACGGCGTGGGTAGCGTCGAAGATCACGGGCACGCCCGCAGAGGCGCGAAGCCGGGCGAAATTCCTCATGTCTACGACCAGATCACCGTACCCGAAGAATGTTCCGCGTTCCGTCACAGCGACTTCCACGGCTCCAGCACTGCGAACCTTCTCCACAGCCCCGGCCATGGCTTCGGCATCGAGCCACTGGCCTTTTTTCACGTTCACCGGTTTCCGGGTGCGCCCGGCAGCGGTTAGAAGGTCGGTCTGCCGACAGAGGAATGCCGGGATCTGCAAAGCATCCGCAACCTCGGCGACTGAGGCTGCCTGCTGCGGCTCATGAATATCAGTCAGTACCGGCAGGCCACTGGCGGAGCGCGCCCGCTCGAGTGCTCGCAGCCCCTCCTCCAGGCCAGGACCCCGACCGGCACCCAGACGAGACCGGTTGGCCTTATCGAAGCTCGCTTTGAGGCAGACGGGAATGCCGAGATCCCGCTCGATTTGAGCAAGCTCTTCGGCAATGTGGAGCAGCATCTCCCCGGGCTCGATCACGCAGGGCCCGGCGATGAGAAAGGGTGAGCGCGAGAATGACCAGCCCACTAACGGGCGCTCCGGGCCAGCTCCTCTGCAGCGGCACGTGCCGGCGCGGTTTCGCGGCGGCGCAGCGCGGCCGCGATGAATCCGGCGAAGAGCGGATGAGGCCGCGTGGGCCGCGATTTTAGCTCCGGATGGAACTGACAACCGATGAACCAGGCATGGTCCGGCAGCTCGATGACTTCGACCAGCCCACCATCGGGGGACTGTCCCGAGAGGCGGAGCCCGAACTCGGCGAGAACGTCACGATATGCGTTGCTCACTTCCCAACGGTGGCGGTGCCGCTCACTGATCTCGGTGGAGCCATAGGCCTGAGCAGCGCGGGAGCCCGGCCGGAGCCTTGCGGCGTAGGCACCGAGCCGCATGGTTCCGCCGAGGTCAGCCACGTCCCGCTGCGAGCGCATCAACGAGATCACCGGGGTTTCGCAGTTAGGCTCGAATTCTGTGCTGTTGGTATCGGGGAGACGGCAGACGTTGCGGGCGAACTCGATGATGGCAACCTGGAGGCCGAGACAAATACCAAAAAACGGAAGGTCGTTCTCCCGGGCCCACCGGATGGCCTCCACCATACCGCCGATACCCCGCTCCCCGAATCCACCGGGGATCAGCAGGCCATCATACCCTCCCAGCAACCGACCGGCGGCCGCCTGGTCGGTGAACTGGTCGCTCGCAATCCACTCGACCTCGACTTTGGCGTCGTTCGGGATACCACCGTGGGTGAGCGCCTCCTGCACCGACTTGTAGGCATCGCGCAGGTCGGTGTACTTCCCTACCACCGCGATGCGAACCCGCTTGTTCGGCTGAAGGATGCGCTCGGTCATCGACTTCCAGCCCTGTAGATCCGGGTCCCTGGTCTCCAGCCGGAGACGCTGACACACCTCACGATCCAGTCCCTGCTCGAAGAAACGAACTGGAATCTCGTAGATCGACGAAACGTCCGGGCTCTCGATGACACAGCCGAAATCAACGTTGCAGAAGAGTGCGATCTTCCGCTTGATCTCGATGGCCAGAGGCTGCTCGCTCCGGCAGATCAGGATATCCGGCTGAATTCCGATCTCCATGAGGTCGCGTACCGAGTGCTGGGTCGGCTTGGTCTTGAGCTCGCCGGCGGCAGCGATGTAGGGCACCAGGGTCAGGTGGATGAACAGGGCGTTATCCCGGCCGACCTCCTGACGGAATTGACGGATCGCTTCCAGGAATGGGAGGGATTCAATGTCGCCAACCGTACCGCCGATCTCGGTGATCACGACGTCATGTCCCGGGGCAGTGCGTCGAATAGCGTTCTTGATTTCGTCGGTGATATGGGGAATCACCTGCACGGTGGAACCCAGGTACTCACCCCGGCGCTCCTTGTTGATCACCGTCTGATAAATCCAACCCGTTGTTACGTTGTTCTGGCGCGATAGCGAGCGGTCGATGAACCTCTCGTAGTGGCCTAAGTCGAGATCGGTTTCCGCTCCGTCGTCGGTGACGAACACTTCACCGTGCTGAAACGGGGACATAGTCCCGGGGTCCACATTGATGTAGGGATCGAACTTCTGCATCGTGACGCTCAGCCCACGCTCCACGAGAAGTCGCCCTAACGAGGCGGCGGCGATGCCCTTTCCGAGAGAGGACACGACGCCGCCGGTAACGAAGATGTACTTGGTCGAGTTTGGACCTGTGGTCATCAGACCTGTCCTTGATAAGCGTGCCAGTGAGCTTCCGCTCGTCGTAGATCTTCCGCCGTGTCGATTCCAGGAAATACCGGCTGCTCCAGCCGTGCGACTCCGATGCTCAGCCCATGATACAGTGCCCGCAGCTGCTCCAGCTGCTCCGCCTGCTCTGCCGGTGAGGGCTCCAAAGTTCCCCAGCGCCGAAGCGCCTCGTGGGTATAGGCATATACGCCCACGTGCTGCCAGTACAGGTTGGCGCGGTCCCCACCGCTTGCGCGCGGATGAGGGATCATCGATCGGGAAAAGTAGAGCGCGCGGCCCCGAGCATCAGTAACCACCTTGACCCGGTTGGGATCCTGCGCGTGAGCAGGATCCAGCGGAGCCGCAGCCGTTCCAAGGTCGCTTCCCTGCTCCACCTCACGGACCGCTCCAGCCAGCGCCTCGCGGGAGACGAACGGTTCGTCTCCCTGGATGTTCAGCCAGGTATCGAACCCGGCGAACTCCGCCCTGGCTGCTACCTCGGCGATACGGTCGGTCCCGGTCTGGTGCGAGCCTCGCGTCAGCACGGCCCTGATCCGGAATCCTTTGACAGCGTCCGCAATCTGCGTCGAATCGGTTGCCACTATCAGCTCATCAACCAGATCGTGGTCCAACACGCGTTCTACGACTCGGGCGATGAGAGGCTCACCTGCCAGAAGCTGAAGCGGTTTGTGGGGGAGGCGGGTTGAGCCGAGACGAGCTGGAATTATTCCCAGGACGCGCATCACGGAAGCTAATAGAGGCCCGAGTGGGAGTCAAAAGTTGTGCCGTGGCGATACAGCGTGACGAAGCTACTGCTAGTGTGTTAGTAGTAGCGGAGTTAGGAAGTTGGCCAGGAGCTGCTTGCCTGCAGAAGTGGCGATCGATTCGGGGTGGAACTGGACCCCATAGACTGGCAGATGCCGGTGAGACAACGCCATGATTTCCTGCCCAGCGGGCCGGTCGTTTGACCAGGCAGTCACTTCCAGCTCCGCCGGAAAATCCTCCGGAGATACAACCAGAGAATGATAGCGCATCACTTCCAGTGGAGTGTCCAGCCCCTGGAACAGCGAAGCCCCCGTGTGATGTACCCAGGTGGTTTT
>DASPKB010000305.1:0-5000 GCA_035628315.1 Gemmatimonadales bacterium
CACCGCTGCTCCATGGCCGGACGCTCCGAGTTGAACCAGCGAAAGCGCAACAGCTGCTGCTGCGGCTGGCCGTGACTGCCGGCGAATTTGCCGGTGCGACGTCCTTGCAAGGTTACCGGGCGGACGGGGGCGATGTCATGCAGCTCCTTTCCGCCGCAATAAGGCACAATGGCGACGAAATCACGGCGTTGGCCCTGGCCAGGGGACTCGATGCCGGAGCGCTGACGTCGGTGGCTCACCTCGCCGCACTCCCGCTGCTTCGATCGGCGGCGGGAGCGCTCCAGGACCGTATACCTCGACACTGGCGCCAGGGCTACTGCCCGGTATGCTCTGCCTGGCCCATCTTTGCCGAGCGCCGCGGCCTGGACCGGAGCCGCCGGCTGAGGTGCGGACGCTGCGCCGCCGACTGGGAGGTCGAGTGGCTCTACTGCATCTACTGCAATGAACGGGACCACAACCAGCTCGGTGCATTGGAGCCGGACGGCCGTGGCGAGATGCTCAAGGTGGAAACCTGTCGCTCCTGCCAGGGATACCTCAAATCGATTTCCAGCCTCCAGGGATTTCCCGACTTCGAGCTGCTGCTGAAGGATCTGGAAACGATCGAGCTGGACCTCGTGGCGCTGGATCGGGGATACCGGCGGCCAGGTCAGAGCGGCTTCGCGCTCGACATCCACATCGTTGCCGATGCGCCCCGCCGAGGTCTGTAGCCGGCTGCTGGCAGCCCTGGACGCGTCCGATGGCCGGCGGCGGAGGCGCAAGCGAGACACCACCCCCGACTCGATAGGGATGGGCCTCAAGCGCGTGCTTCTGGAAGAGACGGTGCGCCAGGATCCTGACCCTGAAACTTACGAGCAGTGGCTGCTCGAGCGCTGCCTCACCACCGACTCGGCTACCGGGCCGATCCGTTCAATGGCGATGGATGTGCTCGAGGAATGGCGCCTGGCTCAGCAATCGTCGGTGTTTCGACGCTGGCTCGAGCGTGGGGCACCATCGGATGACGCGGCAAAATCTCCCACACCAGAATAATTTCCTGCCTCTAACCGCAACAACGGCCGCCGAGTACTGTATAGTGCGTGAGCGAAGCGTACTCCGTCCTGTGACACTCCGCACGGATCACTCTACTGGCCGCGCTCATACTGTCGACCACGGTCGGGGGTCCACAGTTCTTCGCCTGTGGGCCTGTCGTCACCACGTGGCGACCTCGTACGGCGAGCCGCGCGACGAGACAGCTCGCGGAGGCTCGGCTGTGCAAGCCTGGGGTCCGGTGTGCGAGCGGGTTGGCTCATCCCACCGGTTTCCTACCACCACTGGCGACGACGGAGATCCCGCATTGACTGCTGGTGCCCGTCCTGACGATCCACAGTCTGCCGGCAGGGAGACAGTGCTGGTCGTCGATGATGAAGAGATGGTCCGCCGGCTCGCAGCCCGCATGCTGGTGACGCTGGGCTATCGTGTGCTCGAGGCACGCAGCGGGCAAGAGGCAGTCCGCCTGCTTCGGCGTGGGGCACACCGAATCGATGCAGTGCTCACCGATGTGGCAATGCCCGGAATCGGAGGGCGCGAGCTGGGCGAAACCATCGCCCGTTGCTGGCCGCAGATCCGGGTGCTCTATATGTCGGGTTTCGCGGTGAATCGGATGGTGACCGAGGGAGCACTCGACCCCAGTGTTCCCTTCATTCAGAAGCCCTTCACTTCGGAACAACTTGGGAAGCGAGTGCGGGAGCTGCTCGCCCCTCAACTGGAGCAGTAGCTAGTGCATCGCGGTGCGTGACTGCAGATCAAAGTGCTTGGCCAGCACGTAGGTAACCCAGTCACTCACCTGAATCCAGAGCCCCTCCATTTCGTCCCGGTACTCCCCCTCCTGTACCACCTTGTACCAGACTTTCGGATCAACTCCGGGATAAAGATGCACGCAGTCGGGCTTTACCCTGGCCTCGAGATTTTCGTCTCCTCTCTGGCCGGGACCGATAAATCCGCGCCTGCCCAGCCGTACCTGCGATCGAAGCGCTTGATTGGGGCTAGACTCGAACATCATCACTTCCCCCCGTAGCAGGTTGCCGAAGGTCCTATAGTATTGCGTAGGCCTACGAAAAGGAAACCCGAAGATCACCCGCACCGTGAGATCCCGGATCAGAGGATCTTCTTACCGAATGCGGACTGCACCAGCTCGACCGCGAATTCCGCGGAGGTGTTGCGCGAATCCAGAATCGGGTTGACCTCCACCACTTCCAGCGAAGTCATGACACCCGCCTCCGCGATGGTCTCCATAATCAGATGTGCCTCGCGATAGTCGAGCCCGCCCTTGACCGGTGTGCCCACACCCGGCGCAACGGCGGGGTCGACCGCATCCAGATCAAGACTCACATGCACAAAGTCGGTTCCGTCGGTCACCCGGGCCAGCGCTTTTTTCATCACCCGGTGCACACCATGCCGGTCGATATCCGACATGGTCAGAACCTGTACGCCGGTCTCCTTCAGCCGCTTCTTCTCTCCGCTATCGAGGCTGCGAATCCCGACCAGCGCTACGTTGGCGGGTGAAACTTTAGGGGAAGGTCCGGCAATCGAGGTGAGCTCCGGCACACCGAAACCGAGCAGCGTTGCGAGCGGCATGCCGTGAATGTTGCCGGAGGGTGATGTGTCGGGAGTATTGATATCGCCGTGGGCATCGATCCAGAGGAGCCCGAGCTTCTTGCCCTGATTATTGGCGTAGGCGGCGAGCCCTGACACCGTACCGATCGCGATCGAGTGATCACCGCCCAGCACCAGCGGGAAGTGCCCCAGCCCGGCAATTCGTTCAGCCTTGCGGGCGATGATGGCAGATGCCCGGGCGATCTCGGGGAGATAGCGGGCCCGCTCGTTGCCGACCTTCAGCTCCTCCATGTTCTTGATGACGACGTCGCCATCGTCCACTACCCGATGGCCCAGTTCGGTGAGCTGCCGGGCCACGCCGGCGATGCGGATAGCCGACGGGCCCATGTCCACTCCCCGACGTCCGGACCCCAGGTCCATCGGTACGCCAAGCAGATGGATGATCACGCGGGTCGCTTGGCTCTACCTGTCGGACTCCAGCGAACCTGAGCTAGTGAGACCTGCCCCTTCGCGTTGAGCCGCACGCCTTCCTTCAGCAGCAGCCGGCACTGAACCAATTCGGCACCGGGGACTGCGCGCGCGCTGATCCCTCCGTTTGCATTGACCACGCGATGCCAGGGAACGGTGCTGCTCTCCGGCAGCGCGTGCAGGGCGTAGCCCACCTGGCGGGCATGGCCGGGTAGCCCGGCGAGGATCGCCACCTGGCCGTAGGTCGCCACGCGGCCGGGGGGTATCCGCTTCACGACCTCGTAGATTTGACGATAAGACACGGCGATCAGGCGCGTCGCTTCATCCCGGCAGCCAGCAGGACGATCCCCGCGACGATGGCAGCACCGCCGACCCAGGTGGGCACGGCCCGTTTTTCTTCGACCGATGCCTTGAGATCCCCTACCTTCAACACTTCATCACGAGACTCGTACGTCACGCCGCGGAAGACGATGAAAGCACCAACTACGAGGAGGAGGATGCCGACGAGGGAGAGCGGTCGCATGACTTGCTCCGGTAGAGAAGGAGGAGGGTAGGTTGCGCAGGCTCACTCGCGCCGGCGCCACACCGACATGAGATAGAGGCTCGTCGCGACCACAATCAAGCCGGCAATGATGGGGCCCGGGCCTCCGTGATTCTCGAAGCTGAACGGCACCGCACCCGGTCCGGTCGAGCCTCGTATGATGGTGAGAACACCGAGGGCGATTCCGGCCAGACCGAGCAGGGCCATGAGGGCAAGGAGGGCACGCATGAATGCCTCTAAATGAATGTGATACCAAGCTACCAGCCTCGGCGCGAAAATAGTGTAGCAGATATGCGAGTGCATTGGGAGGGTCTTCAGGCCAGCCCCCAGGACAGCGCGCAGGAGCTCCAGTCCGATACGGCGCTGGTTTCGGTTCCGGAACCAAGTCCGCTCGCGTTGCAGTATTACCGGAGCGGCAATGTCCTCTGGGCTGTGGGAACGGTCCTGGGCCTGCTGCTGCCGGCGCTCCTGCTCTGGACCGGCTGGTCCGCCCGGCTCCGAACTCTGTCGTCCCGGATCGGCCGTCGTTGGCTGCCGTCGCTCATGATCTACGCGGTGTTGTTCACCATTGTCATGGCGCTGCTGGGCCTGCCGTTTTCATACTACGTCGGATTTGTGCGCCAGCATGCCTACGGCTTGTCTAACCAGACCTTCGACAAGTGGGCGAGTGACTGGGTCAAAGGAGTGCTGGTCAGCGGCATCGGACTCGCGCTCGTACTGTGGATACCCTACCTCCTTCTGCGGATCAGCCCGCGTCGCTGGTGGCTCTACGCCGCCCTCGCCAGCATCCCGATTACCACGATTGTACTGGTAGTATCACCAATACTGGTGGACCCGCTCTTCAATGAGTTTGGGCCGCTCCGAAACCGCTCGCTCGAGCAGCGCATTCTGGCGCTCGCAGGCCGGGCCGGAATACCCGACAGCCGGGTGTTTCAGGTCAACAAGAGCGTAGACACCAAGCGGGTGAATGCCTATGTAACCGGCCTGGGGCAAACCAAGCGAATCGTTCTGTGGGATACCTTGCTGGACAAGCTCGAACCCGATCAGGTCGCCTTTGTCGTGGCCCATGAGATAGGTCACTTCGTGCTGCGCCACGTGCTGGCGCTGATCGCCCTCACGGCACTGCTGGCTCTAGCCTCGCTTTACCTGATCCATCGGGTAGCGGGCCGCCTGATCCGCCGCTTCAGTGCTCGCTTCGGATTCAGCGAGCTCTCCGACCCGGCCTCGCTTCCGCTGCTGGTTCTACTGGCTACCGCAGTCTCCTTCGTGAGCACACCTCTGCTGCTGGCATTTACCCGTTACCAGGAGCACGAGGCGGATCGCTTTGCGCTGGAGTTGACCCGAGACAACCGGGCTGCTGCGAACGCATTTGTCCGACTCCAGCAGGAAAACCTCGCCATCC
>DASPKB010000306.1:0-6198 GCA_035628315.1 Gemmatimonadales bacterium
ATCCGTGGACGTGCTCCGGGCGGCGGGAATCCGGAATCTCTCGCTGGATCTGATCTTCGGCCTGCCAGCCCAGCTCGGCCGGGATTGGGAGAGCGACTTGAGCCAGGCCTTCGGTCTCGCGCCAGAGCATCTCTCCCTCTATGGCCTCACCGTAGAGCCGCACACCGTGCTGGGTCATCAGGCGCGGAGGGGCGAGCTGACTCCGGTGCACGAGGATCAGTACGCCACCGAGTTCCTGGAGGCGCACCGGCTTATGGTCGGCCACGGCTACGAGCATTACGAGGTATCCAACGCCGCTTTGCCCGGACACCGTTCGCGGCACAACTCAGCCTACTGGCAGCGGGCATCCTTCATTGGTCTCGGGCCGTCCGCCCACAGCGGAGATTCCACCGAGCGGCGGTGGAACATCCGGGAGTGGGCAGCGTACGAGCGGGCCGTCATGGCGGGTGCATCCCCGCTGGCTGGGCGCGAGCAACTCGACCGGGAGGCCATAGAGCTCGAGGAGCTTTACCTCGGGCTCCGCACCAGTGAGGGATTGCCGGTGGCGCGCCTGGAACCCGATACCCGGACGCGGTGGGAAAAGTCTGGCTGGGCCAAAAAGGTCCAGGATCGGCTTCGGCTGACGCCGGAGGGCTGGCTCCGGCTGGACTCTCTGGTGCCCGCAATTGCCTCGTAAAGTCCCGCTGCATCGGCTTTTCCCATCATCGGTGGGGCTCTAGATTTAGCGCCATGCCGATGTCAGAGCATTTGAGTGCGCGCGAGCTGAGGGTGCTCGAGGCCGTGGTTCAGACTTATATCGAGACCGCAGAGCCCGCGGGGAGTCAGACGATTGCCCGCAGGTTCGGGCTCGGCGTGTCGCCGGCGACAATCCGCAGCACCATGAGCGAGCTGGAGGACAAGGGGTATCTCTTTCACCCTCATACGTCCGCGGGCCGAATCCCAACCGACAGAGCTTACAGGGTTTATGTAGACGCAATCATGCGGCTCTCCCCGCCGAGCGACCTGGAGCAGCACAAGCTCCGGGCGGAGCTGACGGGGACCCGGCCGGCCGTGGAGGAGATCCTCCGGCGGGCGGCTCAGGTACTCGGTGTTCTGACCCAGGAGCTCGGGGTGGCGGTCACGCCGGCTCTCGATCAGGTCGTGCTGGAACGGCTGGAACTGGTGCAGGTCTCTTCGGAACGCCTGCTCCTGGTGTTCAACCTGAAGAGCGGAGTGGTGCGGACCATCTTCGTTGAGGTCCCCGGGGTCCTGGCCCCCAACTCGGTACAGCAGGTGGCTCAGATCCTGAATCAGCGCCTCTCCGGTCTCACTCTCAAGGAGATCCGCGCTACACTGCCGGAGCGGCTTCGCGATGCCGGCAACAGCCCTGAGGGGCGGGAGCTGCTCAACATTTTCATTGCCGAAGGAGACGGGCTGTTCGATCTGTCCAACGAGGAGAACGCCGTGGTCCTCGGCAGTGCGCAGATGCTTGCCGAGCAGCCGGAGTTTGCCTCCAACGTGCGGATGCGTGAGCTGCTTCGGCTGACTGAGGGACGCGACCTCCTGAAACAGGCGCTGGAATCCCGGCGCCAGCGGGGGCTCTCGATAACCATCGGGGCGGAAAATCCGGATACCCGGCTCAGTGACTTTACGCTGGTGACGTCGTCCTATGAAGCCGGTGGACTCAAGGGCGTCATCGGCGTGATGGGTCCCACTCGGATGCCCTACGACAAGATCATCGGTCTGGTGGAGCACACCAGCCGGTTAGTGGAAGGATTGCTGGAGTGAGCGAATTTTACGGGCTGCTCGGTATTTCGCGCGATGCTTCGGAAGCCGATATCAAGAAGGCTTACCGCAAGCTCGCCATGGAGTACCACCCCGACCGCAACCCGTCGCCTCAGGCAGAGGCCAAGTTCAAGGAGATCACCGAGGCGTACGAGGTGCTCCGCGACCCTCAGAAGCGTGCGTTGTACGACCGCTATGGAAAGGCCGGCCTGAACGCCAATGCTGGTGCCGGCGGATTCCACCACGTCGATCTCGGCGAGGCACTCAACATCTTCATGCGCGACTTCGGCGCCATGGGCGGTTTCGAGTCGCTCTTCGGAGGAAGCCGCTCCCGGAGAGACGAGCGCCGAGGTCAGGACATCCGGGTCACGGTCCGGCTTACCCTCAATGAGGTCGCCGTCGGCGCCAAGAAGACGGTCAAGCTCAAGAGCCTCGAGCGGTGCTCCACCTGCGAAGGGTCGGGCGCCAAGCCGGGGAGCCGCCCCAGTACCTGCAGCACCTGTAACGGAAGCGGCGAGGTTCGCCGGGCCACTCGCAGCATGTTCGGCCAGTTTGTCTCGGTGGCGCCGTGCACCACCTGCGGTGGTGAGGGCAGCATCATTCAGACGCCCTGCGAGGTGTGCCGGGGAGAGGGGCACGTGCGAGGCGAGCGGTCGGTCACGGTGGACGTGCCGGCGGGCGTCTCCGCCAACAACTACCTCACGCTGCGCGGGCAGGGGGCGGCGGGCCAGCGGAACGGACCCAGCGGCGACCTCCTGGTCATGCTCGACATCAAGGATGACGAGCGGTTCGAGCGCCAGGGTGACGACCTCATCTTCGATCTCCCGCTTTCGTTTTCCCAGGCGGCGCTGGGCGGCGAGCACGACATCCCTACTCCGTACGGCGAAGAGCGGCTCCGCATTCCTCCGGGCACTCAGCCGGAGACGGTGCTCCGCCTGCGCGGCCGCGGACTGCCCATCCTGGGGCAGGAGGGCAAGGGCGATCTGCTCGTTCGGGTTCACGTCTGGACGCCCGAGCGTCTGACTGACGAGCAGGAGCGTCTGTTCCGCGAGCTGGCCAAGCTGGAGGGAGAAGCACCCAAGCGGTCGCCCGGGTTCTGGTCCAAAATCAAGGAGGCGCTCGGCGCATGACCTGGTGGGCGGTCGACGTGGAGGTGCCCGCCGAACGCAGGGAGGAGATGGGTGCGTGGCTGGTCAGTCGGACCGGTCAGGCCGTCGAGGAACGAGCCGACGGTACGCTGGTGGCGTTCGCTCCCGACGAGGGGGCCGCCGAGGCACTGATGGACGAGCTGCACCACGCCGAGTCTCCGGTCAGGAGCCGCAGCCATCCAGTTGAGGCTGCAGATTGGTCCATCCGCTGGCGGGAGGGACTGAAAGCGCGGCAGCTCGGTTCCCTCACTGTGGTCCCCTCCTGGTTGCCAGAGGCAACTGATCCCGATCCGCTCACCATCGTGCTGGACCCCGAAACCGCGTTTGGCAGCGGCGAGCACGGGTCCACTCGCGTAGCGCTGACGTTGCTGAGCCGCTGCATCCGCCGGGGCGACCGGGTGCTCGATCTCGGGAGCGGCAGCGGCATACTAGCCATCGCTGCAATTAAGCTGGGAGCTTCCCGGGCATTCGGCATCGAGATCGATCCCGAGGCAAATGAAGTGGCAGCGCGGAACGCGCAGCGAAACGGCGTCGGTGATTCGGTTGAGTTCCTGGAGGGCGACGCGGCGGCGCTGACGCCCCTCGTGGCACCGGTTGAGCTGATTCTCTCCAACATTCTTCGCTCGGTAAACACGACTCTCCTTCCGGTGATCGCCGAGGCGCTGGTGCCATCGGGGATTGTCATCTTTTCCGGTATGGAGCACCCGGAAGCCGACGAATTCCGCATGGCGTTGCTGGCCTATGGCTTTACTCCGCTGCAGGACACGCTGGACGCAGGATGGTGGGGGGTTGCCGCCAGGCGCCCGGAATGAGGTTGCTGATTCGGCGGGGCAGCGGGGAAGCGGGGAAGCGGGTAAGTCTCGAAGACGACGAAATTCACCACATAAAAGTGCGGCGGGCGAGGGACGGAGACAGAGTCGAGGTCCGGGATGGTGCAGGTCTCGTGGCAGCGGGGATCCTGGTGAAGGCCGATCGGGAATGGATGGTGGAGATCACAGCAGCCGAGGTGCGGGAGCCGCCACCGGCACTCATCCTCGGTGTCGCGTCGGGGGATCGGGATCGGTTCTCTTGGATGGTGGAGAAGGCAGCCGAAATGGGAGTGACCCAGGTTGTCCCGCTGGAGACCGAGCGCACGGCAAGCGTGGCTACCCGGCTTAAGGACACTCACATTCCCCGACTGCGTCGGTCGGCGATGGAGACGCTGAAACAGTGCGGTGCCTCCTGGGCTACCGCGGTGGAAGAACCAGTCCCACTATCCACCTTTGTGAAAGAACCGGTGAGTGGCAACCGCTGGCTGGCGCACCAGTCTGGGGCTCCGGCACCGCCTTCCCTGGATCACACTCCGATCACCGTCATCGTGGGTCCTGAAGGTGGGCTGACCGAAAGGGAAGTGAAGAGCGTTACTTCGGCGGGATACCAGCCCATTTCAGTCGGAACCCATACCTTGAGGTTCGAGACCGCCGCGCTGGCTTCGGCCGCAGCGGTTACGCAGGCCAGATTGCGAGGACGGCATGGCTGACTGCCTCTTCTGCCGGATCGTAGCCGGCGAAATACCGGCGAGAATCGTCAAGCGTTCGGACGAGGCGGTTGCGTTCCATGATATCGATGGCAAAGCGCCGGTCCACGTGCTGGTCATTCCCACCCGCCACGTGGCTGCTGTCCGCGACGCCAGGGGGGAAGACGGGGAGCGACTGCTCGGCGCTTTGCTGGCCTTTGCTGCGCAAGTGGCCAGCGAACAGGGACTCGACAGCGCGGGCTATCGGATTGTGACGAACACGGGGAAGAACGCGGGGCAGAGCGTAGATCACCTGCATCTGCACGTGCTGGGCGGGAGAAAGCTCACCTGGCCACCGGGCTGAGTGGAATGACGGAACCTGCGGAAGCGGCGGAAATGAAGACGAGATTGTTCGGGCCATGCAGGTGTACAGGCGCCAGGTTACTGGCTTATGAGGCGGTCCATACCGCGAAATTCTATCTCATTCAGTACTCCACAGTCCTTGCTGAATCTCAGCAGGTATGACAGCTCGGAAAGCGAGCCGGGTATTAGGTTCGGTCGTTGGCCTCTTCCGCATGTTCCGCGTCTTCCGCTACTTCCGTCTTGCCCCCTCTACTGGGGTCCGATAAATTCCCGAACCTATTCCGAAATTCCGCCCTTAGGGGCCTGAGAGGGGTGAGCAAACGAATGCCAGAAGTCATCATTCACGATGACGAGAGCTTCGAACGGGCACTGAAACGGTTCAAGAAGAAGTGTGAGAAGGCCGGTATCCTCTCGGATCTGCGGAAACATCGTCACTTCGAAAAGCCGAGCGAAAAGCGAAAGCGGAAGATGAACGCGGCCGTCCGCAAAAACCGTCGTGGTCCCCGTGTCCCCCGAACCTGACCTCGCCTCCACGCTGCGCGCTGCCCTCAACGCGGCGCGCAAGGCGCAGCAGAAAGACCGCACACTCGTACTCGGCACCATCCTGGCCAGCCTGAAGAACCGAGAGATCGAGCTTCGCCGCCCGGCTACGAGCGACGAGGTCGCCGACGTCCTGCGCAAGGGCATCAAGATCCGCCGTGAAGCCGTAGAGCAATACACCTCGGCGGGGCGGCAGGACCTCGCGGAGGCGGAAGCGGCGCAGATCAAGGTGCTGGAGGAGTTTCTGCCGGCGGCCGTGGACCCGGCGGAGATCCGCGCCGCGGTACGTACTGCGATCAGCGGCGGCGCGAGTGACATCGGCAAGGTGATGTCCCAGGTGCTCCCCAAATACAAGGGTCGCGCCGACGGAAAGCTCATCAACCAGATCGCACGTGAGGAGCTTCAGGCCGGGTGATGCACCTCATGGACTCACGCCTGCCAGACGGGGTGCCGGCCCAATCTCAGGGTGGCACCCCGTCTCCGTTGCCGGACGCGCAGAGTGCCGATGCACTCGAAACTATAGAGTTTGCCCCGGTGCTCGAGCTGATCGCGGCCCATGCCGTCGGTCTCCAAGGCGCCGCACGGATTCGCGCCCGGCGGCCCACTGACGATATCGGCTGGATTCGGGGCGAGCTGGATCGCGTGGCCGAAGTGGCAGGTCTGTTCCGGCGGGGCGACCACCTGCTGGCGGAGCCCATCCCCGATGTTTCAGACGCTCTCTCGCGGCTACGAGTCCAGGGCAGCGTGCTGGAGGGCGGCGAGCTGGCGGCTCTTCTGGTTGTCTTTGTCTCGGCCCGTCGGGTGCACGACGACCTGCGCCGGGTCCGAGAAGCAGCGCCACTTGCCGCGGAGCTGATCCGCACTCTGCCGGACAAGGGCCTGGAGCGG
>DASPKB010000307.1:0-2356 GCA_035628315.1 Gemmatimonadales bacterium
GAGCGGGTGATCCTGCACTTCGATGATTCGGACGAGGTGCTGAGCGCGATTGCGGATGAACGTACTCCGGATCTTTCACGCCGCGGCATGGCTACACCGGAGCACCTCCTCCGTGCGGGACGCTTGCCTGTCGTCCTGAGAGAAACGAACGACCTTGCGAGCGTGACTTCCCAGATAGCAGCTGCCCGTGCAGAGTACGAGGACTATCACCGCCGGTACGCCGCCCCGGGCGAGCGCCCGCTGGATGATTGGGCCAAAGTCATCCTGGTCCCAGGGGTTGGCGTCATCACAGCGTTCAGTGACAAGCGCAACGCCGTTACCGCCAACGTCTGCTACCGCGCGGTGCTCGAGACGATCGCCAATGCGGAGGCGGTGGACCGGTTCGAGTTCCTTGCGGAGAAGGACGTGTTCGAATTCGAGCACTGGCCGCTGGAGCGCCGCAAGATCGAGGAGCAGATCGCCCGGGACCGCGCTACCCGGCTGCTGACGCGACACGTGGCCGTCATCATCGGCGGCGGAAGCGGCATAGGAGCCGCGGCCGCGCGCCGCTTTGCGGAGGAGGGAGCGCACGTCGTCGTCGCCGACCTGGATGAGGCGTTGGCGGAGCAGGTAACGCGGGAGATCGGGGCAAAATTTCCCAGCCGAGCGGTGTCGGCAGGGACGGACGTCCGGGACGACAGCAGCCTGGACGCGCTTTTTCGGCGAACTGTGCTCGAGTTCGGCGGGCTCGACTGTCTGTTCTACACCGCGGGACTATCACCCCGGTTCGCGCCGATAACCGAGATCACCCGGGAAGACCTGCAACGCCAGCTGGATGTCCACTACCTCGGCGCGGTGCAGGCCATCCGTAGAGCCGCCGCGATCATGCAGCGCCAGGGTCTTGGCGGAAGCGTCATCGCTTCGGTTTCGAAGGCGGCGGTGGTGCCCGGCCGCGACGCCGTCGCCTATGGCGGGAGCAAGGCCGCGCTGCTGCAGGCGCTGCGGGTCGCGGCGGTGGAGCTGGGACGGGACGGCATCCGGGTCAACGCCATCAACGCGGACCAGATCGAGACCCCGCTGTTTCTCCAGTTCGTGAAAGAGCGCGCCGCGAGCCGTGGCGTGTCGGTCGACGAGCAGCTGGAGGTGTATCGCGGCCGGAATCTCATGGGTGCGGGCCTGATACCGCCGGAAGCAGTGGCCGACATCGCCGTGCTGCTGGCGAGCAGCCGTTTCCGCTTCACTACCGGCGATATACTCACGGTCGATGGCGGCCTGCCGGAGGCGTTCCCGCGCTAGCAGCCTTCAGTCATGCGGCCCGTCCATCAGCTGCCGGATCTCCAGCTCTCCCTGATACGACGGCCCCAGTACGTCGATGTGGAGCTGCATGAATCGCTTACCCTGCTCAATCGCCTGCTGCTTCGAATCGAAACGGAAGATCGCGTAGCCACCCACCAGCTCCTTTCCTTCGGTGAAGGGGCCGTCGGTAACGGTCAGTTTGCCTCGTCCCGCTCGGATCCTGGCGCCCATCGCGCTCGGCAGGAGACCGCCGGTCTGCAGCAGCTCCCCGCCCGAACGCTTCACCTCCTCCACCAACTTCTGGATGCCGGCCGCCAGCTCCGGCGTCGGCGGTCCCGAGTTCCTCTCGTCTGCCTTTACCATCATCAGGAAGCGCATATGGATCTCCTCCGAGTAGGTGTGGGTCTGCGGGCTATGTGCTGCGCGCCATGCGCTGAGCTTAGAGCCTGCCCACCCACACGTCGAACCACCACCGGGAGATTCGACATTCGCCGGCGGGAGCCTGTGCCAGCAATCATTGCGGCCCGTGGTCTGCAGTCTAGGTTGGGAGCAGCGCTTCCCTTCTTGGATGTGACGATTCTATGCTCTTGTTTGCCTTGGCTTTAGTAATCAGCCCCATGGACACTGCGGCGGTCCGCGACGTCGAGGTGGCGGACGGAGAGACTCTACGAGTGACCACTCTGGGGGTCGGAAAGCCCATCGTCCTCATTCCCGGCCTGTTCGGCGGGGCGTATAGTTTTCGCAAGATCACTGGCCAGTTGGCGGCTCAGGGCTTCCGGACAGTAGTGGTGGAGCCGCTGGGATATGGGGCATCCTCTCGACCCCGGAAGGCGGATTACTCGCTGAGCGCTCAGGCCCGCCGAGTGGCCCGCACTCTGGAGCAGATGAAGATCGGTGGAGCCCTCGTGGTGGCCCACGCTAACAGCGGCGGCATCGGCTTCCGGCTCGCCGTGGAGAGGCCGGACCTGGTGCGCGGGCTCCTGTCGATCGACTCCGGCCCCGAAGAGAGCGCCGCCACCGCCGAGTTGAAGCGCGTGTTCCGGTTCGGCGCCTTTCCGGTCAAGCTCATGATGGATGCGGG
>DASPKB010000308.1:0-4096 GCA_035628315.1 Gemmatimonadales bacterium
TCCATTCCATGGCCGGTGTCAGACACCATCAACGCTGTATAACGGCCCGGGAGAATGACCGTTCCGGGCCGGCTTTCCCCGTATTCGCGGGTAAGCACGACATCCCGCGTTTCCAACGTGAGAAGCCCCCCTTCAGCCATCGCGTCCCGAGCGTTGATCGTAAGGTTGAGGAGGACCTGGTCGAGCTGCGCGGGATCCGCCCGTACGGGAGCGAGATCCGATCCGAGTTGGAGCTTGAGCGTCTGCTGTTCGGTCAGGGTTCGCCGGAGAATGGGTTCCAGCTTGGTAAGTACCGTATTCAGATCTACTACTTGTGGTTGGAGCACCTGCCGCCGGCTGAATGCAAGCAGCTGACGGGTGATCGATGCGGTGCGCTCCGCTGCCTCCCGGATGTACTCGACATCCTGGCGGACTGCCTCAGAGACGTCATCCCGGGCCAGAATGAAGCTCGCGGCGCCCAATACCACCGACATTTGATTGTTGGCCTCGTGCGCCATGCCTCCGGCCAGCTGCCCTATAGCTTCAATTCGTTCGGCCTGGCGCAGCCGCTCCTCCGCACGGCGTCTCTCCGTGAGATCCAATACGAAGAACACCGCATCCGACATATCCTCGCCCAGCCGAGCTCCACCAACCAGCACTGGTACCCGACTGCCGTCCTTGCGGAGAAACTCCTTCTCATACGGTGTGCACGAGCCGTACTGCCGGGTCTCCTCGGCGGCACGGCCATCGATTTCGGCATAGCCGGGTGGTGTAAGACGGCCGTGCCGCAACAAGCCGTCCTTCAGGTCCTGGCGGTCGTACCCCAACATGCGCAGAAGAGCATCATTGGCGTCGGTCACCCGGGATCCGTTCCAGAACGCAATGCCGATCATGCCCGACTCAAAGATGCTGCGGAACCGAATCTCACTTTCCTGAATTGCGGCTTCGGCTTGTCGCCGGTCGGTTACGTCCCGCTGAGAGCCCCAGGCGCGCCGGACCTCACCATCCACCACGATGCCGATCAGGTTGTTCAGGAAGTACCGCTCGTGACCCTCGCGGTCGTACTCATGTGATTCAGCATCGGTGAGCCGATAGCCGCTCCGGATGAACGCGCGGATATACTCCAGGTTATGCGGGTCGGTGCGCGGAATCAGGTCCGGCAGCCGTGCACCGATGATGTCGGCTGCGCGCTCGAAGCCGTACATCCTCGCAACAGCGTCATTGCACTCCGCGAGGTACGCATGGGCGTAGATACGATCGATCTGTTCGTCCTCCGGCAACGTAACTGGTAGGGGTTGCTCCAGCTCGAAGCGCCAGACTCCTTCTGCCGTCTGTTCGATGAAGGCCCGGTACCGTTCCTCGCTCTGCTTAAGCGCCGTTTCGGCGGCTGCCTGGGCTGTGATATCCTCCACCAGGCCCACATACCCTACCAGGCGTTCTCCGTCGTTGATCTCCGCGGCGTTCACCCGAGTTGAGACGATCACACCGTCGGGGTGAGCAAACCGGTGCTCGCTACGGAAGGGCACCCCCCGCCGCGCCGCGTCGTACCACTCGTGGAACACCCGCTCGCGGTCATCGGGGTGAATGGCCTTGCTCCATCCAGATCCCAGCGCCCCTTCCTGCGTCAGCCCGGAAATGCGCTGGTAGGCGGGATTGGTATAAAGGCAGTCTCCCGCTGGGTCGGTGATGTAGATGCCCAGTGGCGAAGATTCCGCCATCACCCGAAAGCGAGCCTCGCTCGCCCGCAGCGCCGCCTCCGCCTCGGCTTTTCCGGACGCCTCGCGCGCCGTCCTGGCGGCCGACTCGGCACGCAGGTATGCCCGATTGCGTGACTCACCCAGCAGCGCGGTTAGGAGTCCCACCAGAAGAAAGAGGAAGATGCCAATCGCGCCCAGCTTATCGGTTGATGCCGGAGATCCCGCGGAGGGGATGAACCAGACGAAGACAACAAGCGCGCTGGTGATGGTGGCGAACAGCGCGGGTCCCAGGCCGCCGAACCATGAGGCCAGGAGAACAGCCGGGAAGAACGTGATGAATGGGAGCGCTTCGCCAAGCTGCGGAGCGAGCAGCCAGCGCACGAGCGTCATTGCCGCCACGGCCGCGGCGGCAACCAGGTAACCGGTCAGGCGGTGGGACAGCGTTGGCTCAGGCACCGGTGAAGTAACATGGATTGCGAATAGCAGAGCAAGACAGCAGTGCTAGGGGGCCAGCAAGATGACGTAATTGTGCTCATCCACTGCTCAAATGCGACAGAGCCCCTGTAAACCTTGTCGCATTCGCCCCGAGTGGGTTGGCATCGCTGCTGACCGGCATGGCTCCTGCTGACATCCCACCTGTACCCCAGGCTAGCATCTTCTTTTGACCCAAGCTCTTGCGCGTTGCCTCGGCCCGGGCGTTTGACGGCGGGCGCAGCCCGAAGGGACAGTAACGAATGCGACGCAGCCCATGGGCAACCCGGTGGCACTGACCGCTCTCCATCTCGGAGCCGCGGCCACGCCCTTCATGGCTGTCGTCTCGGTCCTGGTCGGCATCGCTGCGGCCGCCCTGGTCCTGAGCCGGCGTTACGCCACACGGGCCGCTGCGCACCAGGCTGCAACGGCGCACTATCAGCATTTCCTCCGGCAGGTCATCGACGCGAATCCGCACTTGATCTTCGTAAAAGACTGGGAGGGCCGTTATGTCCTGGCCAACTCCGCGCTGGCAGAGTTCTTTGGTACTACCGTCGACGGCATAGTAGGGAAGCGCGACTCCGATTTCGGCCTGAAGCAGGAAGAAAGCGATCAGTTCCTGCGAGACGATCGCGAAGTAATCGAGACTCAGCGTGCGACATTCATTGCGGAGGAGCCCGCTACCTGCGCCAGCTCCGGAACGACCCGTTGGTTTCAGACGGTGAAGGTGCCGCTCATGTCCTCGGACGGCAGCACCCGTCAGGTTCTCGGCGTTGCCACCGACATCACGGAACGCAAGCAGCTCGAGGATCAATTCCGACAGGCACACAAGATGGAAGCCGTCGGCCGGCTGGCCGGTGGCGTGGCCCATGACTTCAACAATGTCCTCACCATCATTCGCGCACAGACCGAGTTCCTGCTGACCGACCTGCAGGCGGACGACCCCCGCCGAGCCGATGTGCTGGAGATCCAGAACGCGGCTGATCGAGCCGCTGCCTTCACCCGGCAGCTCCTGGCGTTCAGTCGCAGGCAGCTTCTCCAGCCCGTGGTGCTCGAGCTGAATGACGTGATTACCGGTATGGAGATGATGGTCCGCCGCCTGCTGGGTGAGGACATAGTTTTGCTCACGAAGCTGCATCCGGAGCTGCCACGGATCTGGGCTGACCCGGGTCAGCTCCAGCAGGTCATTCTGAACCTTGCGGTGAATGCCCGCGACGCGATGCCTCAAGGTGGTACGCTTCTGATCGAAACCAGCGTGGTAGAGCTGGACGAGCATTACCCGCGTCAGCATCCATCGGCGAAACCCGGCTTGCACGTAGCCCTGGTCGTAACCGATACGGGGTGCGGCATGGATGACGCGATCCGGTCCCGCGTATTCGAGCCGTTCTTCACTACCAAAGAGCCGGGGAAGGGTACCGGTCTCGGTCTCTCGACGGTTTACGGCATCGTCAAACAGAGTGGTGGCCACATCTGGGTCTACAGCGAAGTCGGCCGGGGCACGACTTTCAAGCTGTACTTCCCGCCGCATCACGGGACGGTGGATGCAGCGTCCACGGAACGACCTGAGCCGCCCGCTCTTGGCGCAGGCGCCACCGTTCTCCTGGTGGAAGATGAAAGGGCAGTTCGGACCACGCTCCGCCGGCTGCTCGAACGGCATGGGTATCGGGTGCTGGAGGCGTCCAACGGCCAGGATGCTCTCGGTCTCGTGGCCGCGCGAGGCGGCGAAATCGATCTGGTGCTCTCAGATATGGTGATGCCGGGTATGGGAGGAACTGAGCTGGCTCGTCGAGTCCGAAGCTCCGTGCCTGCCATCCCGGTACTGCTGATGACGGGCTACACCGAGGAGGCGATTACCCGGGCAGGAGACCGGCCGCTGGATGAACACATCATCGAGAAGCCGTTTACCCTGCATACGATGCTGGAGAAGGTCAGCCTCGCTCTCGCTTCCA
>DASPKB010000309.1:0-19698 GCA_035628315.1 Gemmatimonadales bacterium
CGCTCCCGCGCCCGAGCCGCCTCCTGCTCCGCCAGCATCCGGTCCAGCAGGCGCGCGCGCAGCACCTCCATCGCCTTGATCTTGTTTTGAAGCTGCGATTTCTGATCCTGCTGGCTCACCACAAGGCCGGTCGGCAGGTGAGTGATACGAACGGCGCTGTCGGTCGTGTTGACGCTTTGCCCGCCGGGACCCGAGGAGCGAAAGACGTCGATCTTCAAATCCTGCGGTTCGATCTTGATGTCCACTTCCTCCGCCTCGGGCAATACCGCAACGGTGGCAGCCGAGGTGTGGATTCGGCCCTGCGTCTCGGTGGCCGGAACGCGCTGCACCCGGTGCACTCCGGATTCCCGCCGAAGCAGCCCGTAGGCTTCATCTCCCCTTACCGCGACGATGGCTTCCTTCAGACCACCAAGGAGACCGTCGCTCAGTGAGATGGGCTCCCACCGCAGGTTGTGGCGCTCGCTGTACCGTTGGTACATCCGGTACAGGTCGGCCGCGAACAGCGCCGCCTCGTCACCGCCGGTTCCCGCCCGGATTTCCATGATGGCGTCGCGGTCGTCGTGCGGATCGCGCGGGAGCAGAAGCTCGTGCAGCTCGGCGGTGAGGGAGGAGATTTCTGCGGGGAGCCGGGCCAGGTCGGCCTTGGCGAGGGCGGCCAGCTCCGGGTCCGGCTCGGAAGCCAACTCGCGGGCCTGCTCCAGGTCCCGCTGTAAGCGGCTGAGCCGGTCCGCGATTTTGACCACCGGTGCGAGACGGGTGTGTTCCCGGCCGAGTGACCGGAGCTTGCCGGGATCTTTTGCTGTGGCGGGGTCCGCCAGAGCCTGGCCGACTTCATCCGCCCGCAGCAGTGCCTGGCGGAGCCGGGCCTCCACAGTTTACGCCTTGGGTGCTGCGGCCGCCGGGTCGTTCTGGTATTTCCGGCGGAAGCGGTCAACCCGTCCTGCGGTATCGACCAGCCGCTGTTTGCCGGTGAAGAACGGATGGCACTGGGCGCACACTTCCACGTGGATCGACGTGGCGGTGGAGCGGGTTTCGAACTGGTTGCCGCAGGCACACTGCACCATGAGCTTGCGGTAGCTGGGATGGATATCGGCCTTCATCGGTGCTCCTCAATGGTAAATTGCTAAGCCGTTGAATTTAGACGGACTTGGGGACTCGATGCAAGGAAAGGCTCCGCTCTTTTCGTCCGCTCCGCCTGCTCGGGCGTCAATTGACATCACCTAGTGGCCGCAAGTATGCTACGCTCAAACACTTCCATCCTGCGAGGCGCGGAGTGCCACTGTCCCCCATGGAGGTCCTACGCAAGGTCCCCCTCTTCTCCGGGCTCAGCGAAGCCGATCTGGCGGCCTTCGCCGACCTGACGCGGGAGCGAAGCTATCCCAAAGGCAGCGTCATCGTTTTCGAGGACGACCCTGGCGATGCGCTTTTCCTCGTAGCCGCGGGCCAGGTAAAAGTGGTACTCATCGCTGAGGATGGCCGGGAGGTCATCCTCTCGGTGCTTGGCGAGGGAAGTTTCTTCGGCGAGATGGCTGTTATCGACGAAGAACCGCGCTCGGCGCACGTTATAGCCATGGACGACTCGAGCCTTCTGGTCCTCCGGCGGGAAGACTTCCACGCCCGCCTCCGGAACTCGCCCGAAGTCGCCATTTCCCTGCTCAAGGAAATCTCTCGGCGCCTGAGGCGCGCCGATGAGAAGATCGGCAGTCTCGTTCTGCTCGATGTTAATGGACGCGTGGCCCACCTGCTGCTGCGAATGGCCGAGGACGAGGGCGGCGATCGTATCACCCGGAAGCTCACCCACCATACCATTGCGCAGATGATCGGATCGAGCCGAGAGACGGTCTCCCGCACCATGCGCAATCTGGTTGAGCGTGGAATTATCCAGGTAACCCGCCGGGATATCACGCTCAAGGATCGGCGCTCCCTCATGCTGGCTGCCCGGAGGGCGTGACCCGAGTCACGGGATATCCGTGATTATGGCCACGGCCTGCCCTCTGTGAGGCCGATGAGGTTGGCTGCATGGTTCCTCTCACCCGCAGGCCTGACCGATGAACTGGGAGGTGACTTTCTGGGGCACTCGGGGCTCGATTCCTACCCCGGGTCCTGCCACGGCTCGGTACGGCGGCAACACCGCATGCATCGGGGTGTCCAGCGGCGACGGACGGCTGGTCATCCTTGACGCTGGGAGCGGGCTGCGGCCACTCGGGCACGAGCTGATGAAGCAGCGCAATGGAATCATCAACGCCGACATCCTGCTCTCGCACACCCACTGGGACCACATTCAGGGTCTGCCGTTCTTCAAGCCGCTCAGCGCTCGTGAAACCTCGGTCTGCATCTACGGCGCTGCCCAGGAAGGCGTGCCGCTCAAGGAGATCCTCGGACGACAGATGGATCCTATGGTCTTCCCCGTCCCCCTCAACGCGCTGGCCGCGTCATTGATGGTTGTCGAGATCGAAGAGGGGGAGTTCGAGACCGATGAGTTCAAGGTTTGCTCGTTCCGGCTGCGTCACCCCGGCACGACACTGGGCTATCGGCTGATACCGCGCTCCGGTGGGCGCGAGGTCGCCTACCTGACCGACAACGAACTGGGTCCGGGCGGCACCTACGAGGTGACCGCCGACTGGCGGTCTCGAGTAGTCGAATTCATCAGTGGAGCAGACACGCTGATTCACGATGCGATGTACCTCGACGGAATCATCCAGGCTCGCGCTGGGTGGGGTCACTCCACGCCACGGCAGGCGGTGAATCTCGCACGAGAGGGCCGCTGCCGCCGACTGATTCTCTTTCACCACGAGCCCGAACACGACGACGATGCGCTTGACCGGCTGGTTGCCGATACGCGTGACTATGCCGCCGAGGTCGCGCCCGGACTGATTGTCGAGGCAGCTGTGGAAGGGTTGAGGTTCTCCCTGTGAGGCGCTCTGCCGGTTGGAAGGTGGGTGTGGCTTCGGCCGTTGCGTTGATGGGCAATCCGCTCGAGCTGCCGGCCCAAGGCCGCCGTCCGCTGGTCATCGCGATCCTCCCCTTCGAGGACCGGGGCTCCTATGGGCAGGACAAGGAAATCTTCCGCGCCCTCAGGCTCGGGATACCTGCGACCATCGCCGCGGAGCTGAGCAACCACCCGGAGCTTCGGCTGGCGGAGCCCGAGCGCGTTGCGCGCGCGCTGAAGACCCAGAAGCTCGACCCGGGTGGGCGGCTGGATGCGGCCACCGCAGCGCGCGTTGGCAAGGAGGCGGGCGCACGATACGCCATCAGCGGCAATTTCGCGGATTTTTACGGGAAGTTCAGTCTCGACGCCAGAGTGATCGACGTCGAGACCGGCCAGATCGTGAAGGTGGTGACCAACGATGATCCCGCTCTGCAGGACCGATCCAATCTCTATCGCATCGTGCAGGAGGTAGGGCATAAAGTGTTGGCAGCGGCTGGCGCGGGCGGTAGCGCCGCCGCTTCCGAGCGCGAGAGCCGGATCATTCCGACCGATGCCCTGACCGATTATAGCCTCGGGCTGCTCTACGAGAGTCGGGGCGACAATGCCAAAGCGGCTCAGCACTACAACCAGGCACTCTCAACCTTCCCCGGCTACTCCGAAGCTCGCGACGGCGTGCGCCGCGTCCGCTGACGGCGGCCGAGCCGCCACACAGCGGCGGCGATGCCGGTATGCGCCGGAAGCGCCAGCGCGATGATGTCGCCGTTGACCTGAGACAGGGAGGGCAGCAGCTCGAGCAACAGGCCAAGGAGTGAGAGTGCCGCCAGCGCCACCGCCAGTATCAACGCCGGAGTGGCGGCCCGCTCGGAGCCAAACGCGAGCCGGGTACCAAACCAGAGCAGCGGAAGCGCGAGCAGATTGACTTGCAGTACATTGGCGTTGCGGTAGGCAGCTGAATGATCGGTGCAACACCATAGTCCGGCGAGCACCAGCCCGGCAACTCCAGAGAGAAGCCACCAGATCCAGGTTGTAGCCAGGAAGCCGACTCGGGCCGGCCGGCTCCACCTGCCCGCTGCGCCGAAGGCCACCGCAAGCCCACCGATCAGGAAGCCGCCGAGGAGATAGGCTGGAATCCAGGAGGGCGGCGCTGGCGGCGGTGCCGGCTCGCTGGATTCAAAGAGCGTGCGCTCGGACTTCACGACCGGTACAAGGCGTCCGTCCGGACCCGGTACCGTGATTTTTCTCAGGTGTATTCGCAGCGCGAGCGGAAGGAACATCTCCTCCCACATCGAAATCGGCTGGTCGACCGGCTGTCCCAGTCCGAGCTCCAGGCCGGTGTACACCGGCGGGTCGTTCGACGTGAGCCGCAGCGTGTGAAATCGAAAGGTCCTGCCGGTAGGAACTGCCGTACTGCTTTCCCGAAGCCGCCCCCCGAGCGCCCGGTCCAGTGCATCGCGAACCCGGGTGGAGCAGTTATCCCGATAGTAGTCGTAGTGGTAGTACCGGTTCTCCGGTAGCTCGTTCCATTCCAGGAAGGCCTGCAGCTCGCGCCGCGCTTCGGGCGGAATCTCCAGCTCCTGCACCCATACCGACCGGTTCGCCCGGCGGTAAGAATCCACGTAGGACTCCGCCGGAAACCCCTGCATCCAATACCACATCCGGCCCTGCACGAATCGGAGCAGGAATCCTTCCTGCCCGAAATCGAACAATCCGTAGTTATATGTCTCATCGGTCCCGTTGACGGGATCGTGGATCCAAATGGCGTTGTGACCAAAGCGCTCCCAGACCTGCTTGCCGGGACCCATGGTCATGAGGTACACCACTAACGTTGTGTCCGGCGGGGAAGCGGGCAGGCCAGGAGGCGGGGAGGATGTAACCGGGGAGGCTTCGGTGGCGATCAGATCAGAAGAGCAAAGCGATAAAGACAACACAATGAAAAAACGAGTCGTTAGGACGCGAACTAGTCGGCCTTGACCTACCTCTCTGCTTCCCCGCTTTCCCACCTCTCTGCCAACCCGGCTCACAGCTCGACATCCCGCCCATCAGCGGCCGACCGGTAGATGCCGTCGACCACCTTGTGCAGCGTGAGGTGCTCCTTGAGCGCGGGAACCTTGGCCTCGCCGGCGATTGCAGCCTGGAAGTGAGCCCATTCGGCGCGGTATGAAGCGGTAAAAGCATTCTCCCGGCTCACCGAGCCCGTCGGCGAAACGTCCACCGCCACGCCGTGCAGCTCCTTCCACACGTTGAGCGGATTGATGCCGGCGGAGCCCTTGCTTCCCCGCAATCCCACTCCGAAGCGCTCGCCCTCACCGAGGTGGCGCCAGGTCACGTCTACGAACACCGACATACCGTTCTCGCAGATCACGAACGCGCTGCCGGACTGCTCGACCGCGCGATCCCGGCTAACCGGACCGAGGCTGGCGCTCACCCGGGTTGGCGTCGAGCTGCCGCCCAGCCAGAGACCCAGGTCGAGGATGGAGAGTCCAAGATCAAGCATGGCGCCCCCGCCCGCCTGGTCTTTCCGCTGCCGCCACCCGAGCTGGGTGCGGCCCGGCCGGAACACGTGCCAGCTACCCCGCACGCTCTCGATGGTGCCGAGTTCTCCGCTCTGCACGAAGCTGCGGACGATCTGCACGTCCGGGCGGTATCGGTGATTCATGCCGACCATCACGACCCGGTTGTGCTTCTCCACGATCCGGAGGATCTTCTGGGCACTGCTGGCCGACATTGCCAGCGGCTTCTCCACCAGAACGTGGAGATTGGCGGACAATGCAGCCTGGATGTGCGACTCGTGCAGGTGAGTAGGCGAAGAGATCACCACCGCGTCGAGAGACTCGTAGCGGAGCAGATCCTCGATGTCGTCGAAGGCGTCAGTCACCCCAAACCGGTCAGCCAGTGCGCGCGCCTTGGGCAGATCGGTGTCGCAGATGGCCTTTACCTCGACCGTCCGCATCTTCTTGAGCACAGGCAGGTGGGCCACCTGAGCGATGGCACCGCCCCCGATGATTCCGACTTTCAGACGCTCGCTGGCCGACGAGCTGCGACCCGCCGTCATGAAACCTCCTCTTAGTAGCGGCGCGCCACCCTGGTGCCCGGAAAGTACGCGCTGAGGATCTGTTGGTAGCCCTGCCCCGTGCGGGCCCTCCCCACAGCGCCCCACTGGCAGAACCCCACCCCGTGGCCTGCGCCCATGCCGTCAACTGCCAGATGGCTGACCCCGGTGCCGCGGCCCGTGACGGCAACCGTGAAGGCGGTGCTGCGGAGCAGCTCGCCGGAAGCCGAGCGAAACACCTGGCGAATGGACGACCCCCCGAGCTTGACCTCGGGCCCCGCGAGTCCGATGGTGAGCTGCTCCACTCGGCCGGAGGCAGTTCGCCGGTCTATTCGCACATCGCTTACCTGGCGGATCTGGTCTACTCGAAGACCCGAGACCGAGGGGAGATTTCGCTGCAACGTGGCACGCAGCGCCTCGCCGGTCCATTCTTCGTGCCACCGATAACGGGGCGAGATACTGCAATAGACCGCCCCATTGCTCGCCTGGTCCGACACCGAGCGCAGGTACGGCTGCGCCGCTCCGCGAAACGCCTCGGTGCCATCGGCGGTGCGCCCCCCGCAAGTGGAGTAGAAGAATGCTTCCGCGGCAGCCCCGTTGTAGGTCAGGATCTGCCCCCGGGTTTCCTGCACTGCAGCTCGCCCCTCGGGAGTTTCTGACCCGACACCGCTGTAGACCTGATCGTTGACTCCGGCGCTAAGATCGAATCCCTGCTTCCGCCGCCGTCCCAGATTCCTGATGGCAAAGGTTCGCGAGACCACGGCCTGGGCCTCCAGAGCCGCCTGCTCGCCCGGCGCACGCCGCCCCATTTCGGCGGACACCACACCGAGGAGGTAAGCCTCCATGCCGAGCCGGTTCACGACGGTGATGCCGGTGCCGTCGCGCAGCAGCTCGATCGAACCTCGGTACAGGCGCCCGGTGATGCGGAGTGGCGCCCCCGGCTCCGCCGCCGCGAGCGTCGCGCGCTCGAGCGAGGGCGACACCCATCCACCGGGACTCACCAGTGCCAGGCGCAGCCCGACGGGCGAGACCCGCCAGACCTCTCCCGCCGGAATGGTGGTGATGCGCGAGCCGTCCGGGTAATTCACCAGCACTGCATCAGCGCCACCGACTGTGACCGAGGCGGCACCTACCTGGAGACCGATCCGGATCTCGGGATCGCGCTCGAAAGTTGGTGCGACGGGTGGTGTCTCGCTTGGAGCGGGCCGGGTGGAAGGCACCGAGCCCGAGACGCAGCTCATCACCCCTGCGAGCAGCGCCGGCAGCCAACGGTGCCCCCGGCTATCAGCCGCGGTAGTTGCCAAACCTGAGCTCGACCCCGAAGTCCTGACCTCGCAGGAAGGCGATGACTGCCTGAAGCTCGTCTCGGGAGGGGGCCGTGACCCGGACCTCGTCTCCCTGGATCCCGGCCTGAACCTTTTTGAATCCCTGATCCTTGATTGCCTTCACAATGCGCTTGGAGACATCCTGGGGAATTCCCTGCGTGAGCCCCACCGTGCGGCGCACGCTCTGGCCGGTTGCGGTTTCCACCTCTCCGAGGTTCAGGTTTTTCACCGGAACCCCCCGTTTTATCATCTTGGTCTTCAGCACATCGACCAGCGCATCCATCCGGTACTCGTCGTCCGCACTGAGCTTGATTTCCGCTTTCGCTCGGTCGAAGTCGACCACGCAGTGGGTGCCCTTGAAATCGTAGCGCTGCGAGATCTCCTTCACGGTCTGGTTGACCGCGTTATCGACCTCCTGCAGGTCGGCACCGGTGGAGATGTCGAAGGAAGCGGTACTGGCCATAGGAGTCAGTGCAAGGGGGGCTGAATTACTGCATCCGGACGCCGAAGAATGGCCCCGAGGCGACCCGCGATCAAGCGTGCAGGAAAGGTCGCTGAAGGTTCAGCTTGACACCGCCCCCGCGCTCGCGGAGTATAGGGAAAGCGACGTCCGCAGGCAGACGCAAATTTTTACCGGAGAGCACATGTCTACCATTGATGAGCTGGTCCAGGCCAACGGCGAGTACGCCCGCACCTTCGATCTTGGAAACCTGCCGGTCCCGCCGGCGCGAAAACTGGCCATCGTCACGTGCATGGATGCACGGATCGTGACCTCGCGGGCGTTCGGGCTCGAAGAGGGCGATGCTCACGTCATTCGCAATGCCGGCGGGCGGGCCCGTGAGGCGCTGCGCTCGCTGATCATCTCCCAGCAACTGCTCGGCACCAAGGAGATCGCCGTCATCCATCATACCGGCTGCGGCATGCTGACGTTCACAAATCAGGACATTCACGCCAAGATCAAGGCCGAGCTGGGGGCGGACGCGAGCGCGATGGACTTCCTCACGTTCACTGACGTGCAGGAGAGCGTGCGGGAGGACGTGGCCTTTCTTCTTTCCTCGCCTTTTATATCGCCGGACGTCGTGGTACGTGGGTTCGTGTATGACGTGCACACCGGCAAGCTGAACGAGGTCGAATTCGAATATGCCGGGGAGCGGCAGGATCGGACGCACTCGCGGGCCTCGCGATAGTAGGATGGGAATCCATCACGAGACTATAGGCGCGGACAGGGATGGAGCGGTATACGACGGGATAGAATGGTGAGGTGCTCAACTCGCGCCCAGCGCATGGCGCCGGGCACAGCGGCATCAGGCCAGAAAACTCTCCAGCGCGCGCGCTCGGCTCACGTGCCGCAGCCGACTCAGCGCCTTCTCTTTAATCTGACGAACCCGCTCCCGGGTTATCCCCAGTAGGCTTCCGATCTCCTCCAGGGTCATCGGCTCAGGTCCATCGAGGCCGAAGTAAAGGCGCAGAATTTTGGCCTCGCGCTCCTTGAGCGTGCCCAGCACCTCCTCGATGGACTCAGTGAGGGCGTGCTCGAAGGTCTCCGAGTCCGGGCCCGGATTCTGGGTATCGGGCAAATAATCGAGGAGCTTGTTGTCTTCGCCAGGAGTCAGAGGTGCGTCGAGAGAGAGATGGTTCTGCGAGATGGACAGCGTCTTCTGCACTTCCTCCATCGATATGTCCATGCCCTCGGCAATTTCGGATGGAGTGGGCTCCCGTCCCAGCTCCTGGAGCAGGGCCGAGGAGCGTTTACCGATGCGATGGAGGGTGCCGGCCCGGTTGAGCGGGACTCGTACGATCCTGCTCTGCTCGGCCAGCGCCTGGAGGATTGCCTGACGGATCCACCAGACTGCGTAGGAGATGAACTTGATGCCCTTGGTCTCGTCGAACTTGTGCGCCGCCCGGATCAGTCCAAGGTTGCCCTCGTTGATGAGGTCGGCGAGCGAAACACCCTGATTCTGATACTTCTTGGCGACCGAGACCACGAACCTCAGGTTGCTCCGCACCAGCTTATCGAGAGCTTCCCCATCTCCGACCCGTATGCGCTGGGCGAGGCTGACTTCTTCTTCCTGCGGGATCAGCGGGTACTTGCTGATCTCCCGCAGATACTGGTCCAGCGAGCCTTCATCAAAAGACGGGGCCCGCTTGGGGGAAGTGACTTGCATAGGGCGCATGAGACGAACCTTACTCTCCGATTAGAACCGGCGCAATGGAGGTTTGCGTCACGAGTGGCGAGTCTCGAGTCGCGATCTTCTAATTAGTGACTGCCGTCACGAGAAAGGCTTGACAAGCGACACGAGAGCATCCTTCGCCCGCGACTCGTGACCTTATACATCGTACGTATCGATCTGGGCCCGCTGAAGCTTTCCGGAATAGTCCACGTAACAAACCTTGGTCTCGGAGTAAAACTCGTAGACTTCCCAGCCTCCTTCACGATGCCCGTTGCCCGTCGCCTTGACGCCCCCGAAGGGTAGATGAGCTTCGGCCCCAATTGTGGGTGCGTTTACGTATGTGATCCCGTTATCTAGCTCCTGCATGGCCCGGAATGCCAGGTTAACATCGGCGGTGTAGATGGAGCTGGACAGCCCGTACCGGACATCGTTGTTGACCTGCACTGCCTCCTCAAAGGAGCCCACCCGGATTACGCTCAGCACCGGCCCAAAGATCTCCTCCTGCTCCAGGCGGCTCCTCGGCTTCACCCCGGCGAAGACCGTGGGCTGGAAGAAGTAGCCGCTGTCGAGGGCAGCGCCGGACGCGCGTTTGCCGCCGGTGACCAGCTCGGCTCCTTCCTTCCGGCCGATATCGATATACCGCTCCACTTTCTCTCTGGACGCCTCGTGGATCAACGGCCCCACATCGGTTTTGTCCTGCCGCCCGTCGCCCAGACGGAGCCGCTGAGCCGCCTCGGATAGACGCTGAACAAACCGGTCGTGCACCTTCTCGTGAAGAATGAGACGGCTGGTTGCCGTGCAGCGTTGCCCGGTAGTACCGAAGGCGCCCCAGAGCACGCCCTCCAACGCCAGATCCTGGTCCGCATCGTCCATGACGATCATCGCGTTCTTGCCGCCCATCTCCAGCGACAGCCGTTTGTGCATCCGGCCACAGGTCTCGCCGATAACGGAGCCGGTCTCGGTCGACCCAGTAAATGAGATCACCGGGACGTCCGGATGCTCCACCAGCGCCTTTCCTACTGTCTCGCCGCGTCCGTGAACCAGCTGCACGACCTCGGGCGGCAGTCCGGCCTCGAGCAGGATCTCTACCAGGAGATGCACCGTGTGGGGAACATCCTCCGATGGCTTGATGATCACGGAATTACCGCAGAGCAGCGCGGGGAACATCTTCCAGGTAGGAATCGCCAGTGGAAAGTTGAAGGGCGTGATCAGCCCTACGACGCCGATCGGCCGCCGATAGGTCATGGCCCATTTCGAGCGCAGCTCGGATGGAACTACGTGCCCGAAGAGCCGGCGGCCCTCGGTTGCCGCGTAGTACGCTGTATCAATGCCTTCCTGAACATCACCCCGGGTCTCGGCCAGGACCTTGCCCATCTCTCGGGTCATTGCATCGGCGATCGCGTTTTTCCGCTCGCCCAGCAGATCGCCCACCCGGCGCAGCACATCGCCCCTTGCTGGAGCCGGAGTCCTGGACCAAATCTCGAAGCCGCGCCTGGCGGAGCGGACCGCCGCGTCGATGTCGCGCTGATCAGAATCGGGAAAGCGGCCGATCAGGTCGGCCGGATTCGCCGGATTCAGGTTGTCGAAGTACGCACCGGTTGCCGGCGCGGCCCACTGGCCGCCGACAAAATTCTTGAAGGTGGTGGCCTCGGATGACCTGACTGATCGAGGCTCACGCAGGTTCGCTGTGTTGGTCATGATACCTATTGGGCAGAAGGCTGAGGCGCGGGCGACGGAGCTGGAAGCGCCGGGGGACAGGTCCATTCCAGTGACTCCCTGGCATACCCCGCCCGCGGGAGAATTTCCCGGGCGGCCATGATTCCGGCAAACAATATGACGAGTAATGAGAGCACCATGGCCATGCCCTGCCGGTGGGCCCAGCTGGTGAACGCGCCCACGGCGCCGGCAATCAAGGCCAGCAGAGCGGCGCCTAGAAAGAAGATCAGCCGGATTCCGCAACTCTTATCATAGGGCCAGACTAGAAGCGCCACCGCAAGCAGAATCGCAAGCAGGGTCCAGACCCAGACTAACGCCACGAAGCGCCGCTTCGGTGCCGTGGCCACGGTTCCGCCCGCCGGAGCCGCTGCCGGATTCCCGGGCTGCCGGGCTATGGCGCGGTCGATGTCAGCCAGCTCCTTGTCCCAGTCGCGCTGCTGATCGGTCATGCGGACTCCCGGTTGAGGCCATAGCGCTCGATTTTCTTGTACAGATTGGAGCGAGGCATCTTCAGCGCGCGAGCGGTCTCCGAAACGTTCCAGTCATGCTGCTTCAGCTGGTCGACCAGAAAGTTCCGCTCCGCTTCCTGTTTGAAGGTCTCGAATGACTGCGCAGTGGTGGCTCCCGGCGCAACGCCGCTGGGGAGCAGATGCTCGATATCGCCAGCCGTCACGGTTTTGCCAGACGCCAGAATGAGCGCGCGCTCCACCGCATTTCGGAGCTCTCGAATGTTCCCCGGCCAGTTGCGCAGCTGGAGCCGCCGTACCGCATCGTCGGCGAACTTCCGCCCCGGGACCCCTGCCCCGGCCGCAAGCTGCTCGGCGAAATGCGCCACCAGCGCGGGTATGTCTTCCTTCCGCTCGCGCAGCGGAGGAACATGGATCGGAATCACGTTCAGCCGGTGAAGCAAGTCTTCGCGGAAGCGACCCTCGGCGATTTCGCTCTCGAGATCCTTGTTGGTGGCCGCAAGAACCCGGACATCCACCTGGATCGACTTCGAGCCGCCGATCCGGGTGACCACGCCTTCCTGCAGCACCCGGAGCAGCTTGGCCTGGGCGGAGAGCGACATGTCACCTACTTCGTCCAGGAACAGGGTACCACCGTCCGCCTGCTCGAACTTCCCGGCCCGGTCCGCGAAGGCGCCGGTAAAGGAGCCCTTCATGTGACCGAACAGCTCACTCTCGATCAGCTCCGAGGGAATCGCGGCGCAGTTCACCTCGACGAAGGGCCGGTCACGCCGGGGCGACGCCTCGTGCAGTGCCCGGGCCACCAGCTCCTTGCCGGTGCCGTTCTCCCCGGTGATCAGCACCCTCGCGGAGGTGGGTCCCACTCTCGCGATGAGATCCCGTACCGTCTTCAGCGCCGGACTGCTCCCCACCATTGTAAAGCGGTGTTCGCTGGCTTCCCGTAAGCGGGAGTTCTCGTCTACTAGCTCGGCGTGTGCCAGTGCGTTGCGAACGGTGACCAGAAGTCGGTCGGTATCGAGCGGCTTCTCCAGAAAATCGAACGCTCCCCGCTGAGTGGCTTCGACCGCTGTGGCGATCGTCCCGTGACCCGAGATCATCACCACCTGTGCCTTGGGATCGAGACTCCGAAGCCGGCTCAGTGTCTCCAGTCCATCGAGGCCCGCCATCTTCACGTCGAGAAAGACGAGGTGCGGTCGAAAGTCGGGGTACATCGTGATCGCCTCACCCCCGGTGGCCGCCACCTTCACGGTCAGGTGTTCGAACTCGAGCACCTGCTTCAGTGCCTGGCGGATTCCGGCCTCGTCGTCGACGATCAGAATGCGATGACTCATGTGCGAGCAGCTCCGAACAGCGTCATGCCCGACGGTCTCACCCGGATTTCCCGAATGCCGTCGGGAATGCGGACTGGTACTGTGCGCCGGCGGGGATCGCCCAATGCTTTCGAGATCAGATTGGGCACCGCATCACGCGGCAGGGGAAAGCTGCGAATGGAGAACGACCGCACATCCCACTCCGCCCGGCGCGGCCCCACTACCTCAAGCGGCCCGGCGGCCTCGATCGGCTCTTTGGGCCGGAGCGCCATGGCCAATGGTCCGACCAGCTCCTTGGGCAGCCGAGCCGTGGCGAGACGCGCCTTCACCAGAACGCTACCGTCCCGCAGCTCTACCTGAAGCGAATCGAGCTGACTGCGCAGCGCCGGGTCGAGACCAGTGCCGATCATGGACGCCACCTCAGACGCGGAGAGCACCACCGAGTCGGCTCTCCATCCATTCAACGAATCTATCTTGGCGCGCGCGGCGATCAGCGACCGGGAGCCCGGGCGCCCAGTCGAGGTGGGCGGATCCTTATCGCCGAATGCTCCGATCAGATCGCGCGCCTCGGCTGTCAACCGGTCGCGGTACAGCCAGCCGATGCCGAGCAGGATGATCAAGCCCAGACAGCCGGCAAACTTGAACGGGGCGGCGAGGCAGCCCATCACTCCCCCAGGTTGACGGTCAGACGGGATTCGTAACGCGGCCCTCCCGTTGTCAGCACACTCTCGTACAGCACCAGCTCGCCGGCAACAAACGGCACCGGCTCCAAGCTGCCGGCGTGATCGTCCAGACTCCGAGCCGGAAGTCGCTGCCCCTCGCGAACCCGGCCCAGCGTCACATGCGGCTGGAACGGAGTTCCTTCCGGAGGAAACCCGATTGCCTCCGCACCGCGTTCTATCCGGTCCTGGAGCAGCTCCAATGAGGGCGGGGCCTCGATGCCGACCCAGAGGATCCGCGGGCGACTTCGGGTGGGAAATGCGCCGAGCCCACCTAGCCTGAGAGACAGCGCGCCGGCGCCGTTTGCCGCAAAGCGCAGGGCCTCGATAATCACGTCGAGCCGTTCGGCCGCTACCTCGCCGAAGAACTTGAGAGTCATGTGGAGGCCTTCATCATGCACCCAGCGGACTGGCCAGTCTCCTTGGCGCAAGTGACCAAGAAGCTGCAGAATCTGCCCCCGCGCAGGGTCGGGTATGGGAACCCCGGCGAAGAGCCGCATCAATCAGCCGACGGCGCTGCCAATGTGAGCAGGCCGCCTCGACGATATCCATTCGGGTCCAGCTCGACTCCAGTGAATCCGAGCTCGTGGAAAGTTGCTTCTACAGCCGGCCAGCTCCGGCGGACGAATTCCATCTGATCGGGTCTCACTTCGATCCGGGCGTACCGGTCATGATGGCGAACCCGGAGGTCGCCGTTTATACCGATCGATCGGAGAAAGGCTTCTCCTCTTTCGACCTGGCGCAGCCGCTCCGGCGTGATGGAGAGTCCATAGGCGACTCGACTCGAGAGGCAGGGAGCGGCAGGGGCGTCCCATATCGGAATTCCCAGGTCACGGGCGGCGGCGCGCACGTCGGCTTTAGTCCAGCCCAGCTCTGCCAGCGGAGAGCGCACCTGCTGCTCCCGCGAAGCACGAAGGCCGGGGCGGTGTTCGCCGAGGTCGTCTGCATTGCTGCCGTCGATAATGGTGTCAAATCCCAGCTCGGCCGCCACTACGCCAAGTCTGCTCCACAGCTCGGATTTGCAGAAATAGCAGCGATTGGTCGAGTTACTCAGGTAGCGAGGATCCTCCAGCTCGTGGGTATCGATCTCCAGGAGCGGTATTCCGAACTGCGCGGCCAGTTCGGAGGCAGACGTCGCTTGCACTTCCGGATAGGAGGCGCTCACGCCGGTGACGGCGAGGAAGCGGTCGGCTCCCAGGGCTCCGGTGCCAACCACCGCCAGCAAACCTGAATCCACTCCACCGGAATAGCCCAGAACCACTCGACCCAGTCCGAGTAGATGGTCGCGAAGTCGCTCGATGTCCGCCATGGCAGAAACGTAATGCGGAATCCAGTCGTACGGCACGAGTGTAGTCGATCGCCAGCCTCGGCTCGCCTGTCGCGAGTCACAAGTCACGAAGAGGGTACGCGGGGCAATCGAGAGGACGATAAGGCAGACTCGCGACTCTTATCCGCTTGACGTCTGACCCGCTTCCCCGCTGTCGCCCTGTGCTTCCGGTCACAGCAGGAGGGCCCTGGTCAGCGCCAGCATACCCGGCGGTCCTTACTGGAAGCCTGCTCAGCACCGTAGATATAAGAAATGAGGCGCGCGGTGAAGGAACGTGAAGCGAGCGTTGGTGCACCGCGGCCGGTGCTCAGTACGCTCGATGGAGTCGTACTCATCGTCGGACTGGTGCTCGGAGCCGGGATCTTTCGTGCGCCGCAGCTGGTGGCGGCAGGCAGCTCGGACAGCACGACCTTCCTGTTGCTTTGGGTGGTCGGTGGATTCGTCTCACTGATTGGTGCACTCTGTTACGCAGAACTGGCCGCAGCGTATCCCAGCGCGGGCGGCGAGTACCACTTCCTGAGCCGGGCATTCGGCGCCCGGGCCGGTTTTCTCTGCGCCTGGTCCCGTCTCACCGTCATCCAGACCGGCTCGATCGCCATCCTTGCGTTTCTCGTGGGAGACTACGGCACAAGCATCGGTTGGGGTGACAATCCGCCCGCATGGGCCTCCGCGGGGATTGCCGCCGCGGTGGTGGTTCTTCTCACTGCTCTCAACATCGCCGGGCTCAGGCAAGGAACCCGGATGCAATATGGACTCACGACGCTGGAGATTCTGGCGCTCCTCGCGGTCATCGGCGCGGGAATCGCTTCGGCAGTGTCGTCCGGCCCGGCGCCGGCTGCCTCGCCTGGAGGAGTCAACGGAAGCGGCCCCGGCCTGTCGCTCGCCTTCATTTTTGTCCTGCTCACCTTTGGTGGCTGGAGCGAGGCCGCGTACTTGTCGGCCGAGTTTCACGATCGCCGCCGAGGTGTAGTCCGCACTCTGAGCTGGGGACTCGGCCTTATTACGCTCCTCTACCTGCTCACCAATGCGGCGTATCTGTTCGGCCTCGGGCTTGGTGGCACTGCGCAGTCCAAGGCGGTAGCTGCGGACCTGATGCGCCAGGCAGTCGGTGAGTGGGGTGCCGTGGCCGTGAGCCTCGGGGTCATCGTGGCGGCGCTGTCTTCGGCCAACGCCACGATGATCACCGGCGCCCGCAGTAACTATGCACTGGGGCGCGATGTGCCTCTATTCGGCTTTTTGGCCGGCTGGCACGAGCGGGAGGCGACGCCCAAGGCCGCCTTCACCCTTCAGGGTGCCATCGCGCTAGCGCTGATCGGCTTCGGCGCCCTCACTCGGGGTGGTTTCGAAGCCATGGTCGCGTACACCGCTCCGGTTTTCTGGCTGATTCTGCTCGGTACCGGAGCATCGGTGATCGTGCTCCGGCGGCGCCGGGATGGAGTCGAGAGACCATTCCGCGTGCCCCTATATCCCCTGACGCCGTTGCTCTTCTGCGCAGTCGCGGCCTACATGCTTCACGCCAGCGTAGCCTACGCGGGAAGGGGAGCGCTGCTGGGAATCGCGGTCATGCTGGCCGGGATTCCCGTGCTCGCACTGGCTCGCTCCCGAGCTCCCGCCGCGGAGCCGGCCCACCCTCTGGCCACCCGGAGTACTCCATGATTCGTTCATGCCTGATCGCATTGACCATTCCCGCGATACTGGCTGCGCAGGAGACCGCCGCACCGCGCCGGTCCCCCGACGTGCATTTCGTTCCCACCGACGCGGCAATGGTGCGTGCCATGCTTCGGGTGGCGCAGGTCGGCAAGCAGGACCTCGTCTATGATCTGGGCTGCGGCGATGGACGAATCGTGATCACCGCAGTCAAGCGCTACGGGGCGCGAGGCGTGTGCGTAGACATCGATCCCGCACGGATCGCCGAAAGCAAGCGTAACGCCGATACTGCGGGAGTTGCCCGCCGTATCAGGTTCCACGAGGGCGACCTCTTCGAGATGGACCTGAGTGATGCAACCGTGGTGACACTCTATCTCCTTCCGGCGCTGAACGTGCGGCTTCGCCCTAAACTGTTTCGAGAGCTGCGGCCTGGTTCCCGGGTGGTCTCCAATTCCTTCGACATGGGAGACTGGAAGGCAGACAGCACGCTGCAAGTGCAGCCGGCCGCCCAGTTCTTCAACTACGCCTACTACTGGGTCATCCCCGCCGATGTTGCGGGTCGTTGGGAAGTGAATCTCACCAAAGGGGGATCGGCCGGTACTCAGGAACCGTACCTGCTCCAGCTCGAGCAGCGTTACCAGATGCTGACCGGTAAGGCGACGAGAGGTGACCGAGAGGTAGTTGTGTCCGGGGCTTCAATGACGGGAGACCGGCTGAGCTTCACGCTCGTCGATTCGGCAGACGGTCAGCCCAGAACGCTTCGGTTCTCGGGGCAGGTTACCGGAGAAAAAGCATCGGGAACGGTGAAAGGTTTGCCGGGGCAGCGGTCCGGCTCCTGGAGTGCGGTGCGCACCGAGCGCGGGCCTCGACCGGAGCTCGAGGAGGAAAAGACCGGCGAACCCGCGGGAGGAGAGTAGCCCCTCCGAGCTGTATCATTACGGCAAATGGTCGACGGCAACGTTCTGGAGATCACCTCCGGGCTAAGCATTCCCCTTTCCGAACTCGATTACCGGGCCTCCCGCTCGGGGGGCCCCGGCGGTCAGCACGTCAACACCTCCTCCACGCGCGTCGAAGTCTGGTGGGACGTCGCCAACTCACCCAGTCTATCTACGGAGCAGCGAGCGCAGCTGCTGGAGCGGCTGAGTCCCCGGCTGGACAGTAGCGGGCGGCTCCGGCTGGTGTCGAGCGGATCGCGGAGTCAGCTCCGCAACCGGGAGGACGTTACCGAGCGGCTCCGATCGGTGATTGCTGAGGCGCTGGTGGTGCGGAAGAAGCGGAAAGCGACGAAACCGAGCCGGGCCGCGAAAGCCGCCCGGCTCGAGGCCAAGCGGCGGCGCTCGTCCACCAAGCAGCGCCGCCGAGCACCGCTTCCTGACGAGTGAGTTAAGCAGCGACTAGCGACTAGCGACTCGCGGATACAAATTCCTTCTTCCGATCCAGGCTGCGATACTGCACCGCCTCCGCAACGTGGGCCGTCGTGAGCTCGGCCGTCCCCGCCAGGTCAGCGATTGTGCGCGCGATCTTGAGGATCCGGTAATACGCTCTGGCAGAAAGCCCCATCCGGGTCACTGCCTGCCGGAGCACTGATTCGGCCTCGACGCTCAGCCGGCAATGCCGCCGCAGATCGCGCGAGGTCATGTGGGCGTTGGCGTGAACCCCCGGTTGATCGTGGAACCGGCGCTGCTGGATTGCGCGTGCCGCCTCCACCCGGATGCGGATTGCTGAGCTGGATTCCGCTGCGCGTTCGGCGACCAACTCTCCATAAGCGACCGCGGGCACCTCGAGATGGATGTCGATGCGATCGAGGAGAGGACCCGAGACGCGTGAGCGATACCGCTCTATGAAAACCGGGCCGCAGCTGCAGGTGTGGAGCGGATCGCCAAAATAGCCACAGGGACACGGATTCATCGCCGCGGCCAGCATGAAACGGGCGGGATAGTTAACGCTGACAGCCGCGCGGCTCAGCGTAACCACACCGTCTTCCATTGGCTGCCTGAGCACTTCCAGCACGTTTCGCCGGAACTCGGGCAGCTCGTCGAGGAACAGCACGCCTCCGTGGGCCAGACTGACCTCGCCGGGCCGAGGAGAAGACCCGCCGCCGATCAGACCAGCGTCACTGATGGTGTGGTGCGGCGCTCGAAAAGGTCTCACGGATAACAGGGATTGTCCTGGCGGTAGAGTTCCGGCCACGCTGTGGATCCTGGTGGTCTCCAGCGCTTCATCGAGGCTCATGGGCGGCAGAATCGATGGGAGGCGCCGTGCCAGCATGGTTTTCCCTGCACCGGGCGAGCCGAAGAGGAGAATGTTGTGTCCACCCGCGGCGGCGATCTCGAGCGCGCGTTTAGCGGCAGCCTGGCTCCGCACATCGGCAAAATCGGCCTCTTCCAGCTTACGGCCGGCCATCAGCGCTGGAAGGTCCGCTCTGCTCGGAGCAATGGGGCACCGACCCGTGAGGTGGGCGCAGGCGTCGAGCAGCGTGCGCGCGCCGCATACGTCGAGCCCCTCGACTATCGAGGCTTCGGCCACGTTATCGTGCGGCAGCAGGATTCCGCGGCATGCGGCGGCGCGGGCAGCCAACGCCATTGATAAAGCTCCGCGAACCGGACGCAGGGCTCCTTCGAGACCAACCTCGCCCAGCACCATGCAGTCTCGCAGCCCATGCTCGGGCAGTTGGCCACTGGCGACGAGGATCCCGAGCGCAATCGGAAGATCGAACGCGGAGCCATCCTTGCGAACGTCTGCGGGAGCGAGGTTGACCGTGATTCTCCTTAGCGGAAACGCAAAGCCAGCGTTCGCGAGCGCGGCGCTGACCCGCTCCCTGCCTTCCTTCACGGCACCTTGTGGCAGTCCGACGGTGGAGAACGAGGGCAGCCCGCTGGTGATGTCGACCTCAACGTCGACCGGGTAAGCGTCGATGCCGAAGACGGCGGCGGAACGGATTCGGGCGAGCATGGCGTTATAGGGAAAGAGGCACCGGAACCTAGGCCGGGCCGGATTTCGGCCCGGTACCCGGTCCTCGCCGAAGTGGACCGAAACGT
>DASPKB010000310.1:0-6562 GCA_035628315.1 Gemmatimonadales bacterium
CTCGGAGCAACCCAATGCGAAAGCTCCTGCTACTCGCCTCTCTTACATTAGCCTGCGGCGATGACGACCCGGTTGATCCGGGCGACGGCGCCGACGAATTCACCGTAAGCGTAGAGAACAACGTGTTCAACCCCAGCGCCATCACCGTTCCTGTCGCCAGCACCGTCACCTGGCAGTGGAACTCGGCCGGGGTGGCACACAACGTCGTTTTTGAGGATGGTACCGGAAGTTCTTCCACCATGACCACCGGAACTCATCAGCGCACCTTCAGCCAGACCGGCGACTACGCCTACGTCTGCACTATCCACCCCGGCATGAACGGGTCGGTGTCGGTCACCGCCAGCGCCACGGGTGGTACGGGTACCGGAGGCGGCGGCGGTTACCCCTGAGGACGGAGGAACGGGTGAACGACGGAACGTGCTTGTTACTTCATCGTTCCGTCGTTCCCTCGTTCCGTCGTTCCGCCCTGAACCTCTGGCCGCCGACCTCGTAGGTGAACCCGCTGACGTTGCCGCCGCTGTCCCGGATGAAACTCACAGTGGCCCAGAAGTTCCGGTCCAGGAACCGATTGGGTCCGACCGGGTAGATCGTATTGCGGGCGCCGTTGGCCCACACCGCCTCCAGTCTGTCGTCGCGATCGATCAGCTCCAGTCTCGCATCGGGTACGAAGTAGTCGGCAGGCATTTGAAAGTGTCCGGCCAGCTGCTCCAGAGATCCTCTCCTGACCGGTACCGGAAGCAGGGCCGGCGGATCCGGCGCCTTCCCGGAAACCACCGCATGAACCCCGGCTAGAAACACCGAATCCTGCGCCACCGGCGAGTAGCTGTTGCTCAGCAGGATGACGGTGGTGCCGTCGTCCAGGTAGCGCTCCACGCTGGAGGTATAGCCGGGACTCCGGCCCGCGCTCCGCATCAACTTCCGACCGGAGCGCTCGCCTCGAGTCCAACCGAAAGCGAAACCCTCCGCCGGCGCGAGGATCTTCTCAACTGAGGCGGGCTGGAGCAGCTTCCCCCGGAACAATCCCTCAAGGAAACGATCCAGGTCCGCCGTGGTGCTCACCAGCGACCCGCTCCCCTTACGGCTGGACCAGTCGATCAATCGGGGCGGCCGGACATCGCGGACTCCGTCGGGCTCCACGCCAGTCGCGCGGTTGGGCACCAGCCTGGTCATGTCGCTGCCGTCCAGCGTGGAGCGGAGCCCCAGCGGCGTCCAGATGTTGTCCCGGAGAAACCGTTCGTAGCTCTGTCCGCTGACCTTCTCCAGGATCAGCGTCAGCAGGTTGTAGTTGGAATTGCTGTAGCGGGTCTGAGTGCCGGGCTCGAACTCCAGCGGAAGGTCCTTGAACAGGGAGACCAGCTGCTCGGTCGTATGCGGCAGCCGTTCCTGGCGGGCCCAGTCCGGACCGCTTCCCAGATTGGGAATGCCCGCGGTGTGCCTGAGCAGATGCTCGATCCGGATCCGGTCGCCGTTGGGGTAGCCCGGCAAATGGCGGGACACCGAGTCGCTCAGGCTGAGCTTGCCTCGTTCCTCCAGCAGCAGGATCGCTGCCGCGGTGAATGCCTTGGTGACCGAGGCGATTTGGAATCGGCTGAATCCGGAGTTGGGAACACCCAGCTCGTAGTTCGCCATACCGTAGCCCTTCTCCAGCTGAACCCGTCCGCCGCGCCGCACCAGGATCACGCCGGTGAAGTTGTTGCTTGCCGCGTACGGCCGGACGAACCGGTCCAGGCGCTGCTCCAGCGTGCGGGCGGCCGAGTCCTGAATAGCGCGCGACTGCTGCACCGGGGTAAGGAGGACCGATAGAAGCAGAGAGAGATGGGTCATGAGATCTCCAACTTGACTATGCTGGCCGCGGCCGGTATGTCTGGCTCTACACCCGCCACGAGTTCTCCGTCCAATGACACGTGCCTATCTGATTCAGGTATTCACCCTGGTTGCCACGCTGGGGTGGCCCCATTCCATCACTGCGCAATCGAAGGAATCGCCGGTTGCAGCGGCGGCCGCCAGGGTGGCCCCCCAGATGGTCGAGTATCGCCACATGATTCACCGCCACCCCGAGCTGGGCAATCGCGAGGTGAAGACGGCCGAGCTGGTAGCCAAGCATCTCCGGAGCTTGGGACTCGAGGTCCAGACCGGGATCGCGCATACCGGAGTCGTTGGCCTACTCCGCGGCAAGCGTCCCGGTCCGACAGTGGCGGTGCGGGCCGACATGGATGCGCTCCCGGTCACCGAGGCCACCGACCTTCCGTTCCGCTCCACCGACAAGGCGGTGTGGCTGGGACGGGAGACCGGCGTCGCCCACGCCTGCGGGCACGACCTCCACGTCGCCATCCAGCTCGGCGTCGCCTCGCTGCTGAGCGGCATGCGCGACACTCTCGCGGGCACGGTGATGTTCATCTTCCAGCCCGCCGAGGAGGGGGTGCCGCCAGGAGAGCGGGGCGGGGCAAAGATGATGGTGGAGGAGGGGGTCTTCTCCAAGGTTAAGCCCGACGCGGTCATCGGTCTCCACGTCAACGGCAGCGCGCCCGACGATATCGGCGACTACGAGCGCCTCGGCGTCGCCGCGTACACACCGGGGCCCGCAATGGCATCGTCCACAAGATTCAGGGCGACGATCCAGGGCCGGCAGTCGCACGGCGCGGCGCCGCACACCTCGATCGATCCGGTAGTCGTCGCGTCCGAGATCGTTCTTGCGCTCCAGACCATTCGCTCCCGCAACCTGCCGCCGCTTACGCCGAGCGTCGTCACCGTGGGCATCATCCGCGGAGGAAACCGCAACAACATTATTCCGGCGGAGGTGGAGCTGGAGGGCACGATACGCAGCTTCGAGACGCCGGTCCAGGACACCATCGAGACCCGGATGCGGGAGATCTTCGAGGGGATCACCCGGGCCTACCGTGCGAAGTTCACCCTCGAGTTCGACCGCACCCATCCGGTCACCGTGAACGACACCCTGCTCACCGCCCGCCTGGTGCCGACGCTCGAGCGGGTACTCGGCAGGAGCAACGTGCAGCGGCGGCAGCCTATCACCGGGGCGGAAGACTTCTCCTACTTCGCCCGCGAGGTGCCGGGCTTCTTCTTCCATCTGGGCGCGGTGCCGGTGGGGCGGAAATCCGGCGGCCATCACACGCCAACGTTCTATGCCGACGACGGGGCGATACCCATTGGAATCCGGGCCATGACCAGCCTGGTACTCGATTTCCTGGCCACACCGAAGAGCTAGATGGCCATCGTGTTAAGGCTCACCGACGCTGGACTTGACCCTCACTTGATCGGGTAGGCCTATCCTGAGCGCGTCAACTGAGGGGTGGGATGGGGCGTGTTTCTTCTGATCCAGGAGACCTTATGCGGGTCTTGAGTCTTGCTTTCTCGTTTGTGCTTACAGCTACCATAGCCACCATGGCTTTCGCCTATGTCGCGGAGCGGGTAGGACAAAACCGGATCGAGGTCCAGGACGGCTGGATCGGCTCCTCGGAGCCGGTTGCCTATCAGGCCTACGGCCGGGACTCGAGTGCCGAGCTGGACTCACTTCGAAACGTGAGTGCCGAGCGGGCGGACACAGGGGCGAGTCGGTAGCCTTTACCGAGCATTCTCTCCGCCCGCGCGCCTCTTTGCCTGCTGAAATGCCGCGGTCACCGCGGGCCGCACGAAGAAGTTCCGGAATAGATAGTTCATCCACTTCTCATTGCTGGTGACCTGCCGGCGAACCTCGTCCAGGGTCGCCGTCTTGAGAGTGTTACCGAGTGAGTCGCCCCGCTCGGCTGCGGCCGTCGCCGAGCTGTCGATATGGCTGAGCCAGTCCTGCAAGGACCGGACGTAGCTAAGGTCGCGCATCACGGGACCGTGTCCCGGGACGAGGATCCTGGGCTCGAGCGCCAGCAACGAGTCGAGCGTGTTGATCCACGAAGCCGGATAGGAGTTGAAGCCGAAGGGAATCGGTGCCACCACCAGGTCGCCGCTGGCCACGATCCCTCGCTCCGGCAGGTGCACCACCAGGTCTCCTCGGGTGTTCCCCTCTCCGAACCACAGCAGGTCGATCCGGTCTCGTCCCTGGCCCAGGATCATTCGCCGGCGCACCGTGTCGGTCGGCGTCACCGGCCGGAATCCCGGAGCCTCGCGCAGGTACTGGCGGATGATCTCGATCGCGCTCGTGACGGCCGTCTGTTCTCCCTTCGAGGCAGGAGTGCTGTCGATCCCCAGTCCCATCGACAGGAGCCGCTCGAACCTCTCGATCACTGGAGGGACAGCCTCCACCTGCTGCTTCCGATTGGGAACGCCGATGGTGGTCAGGTCCGCCACGGTATTCTCCTGCATCACAAAGCGAACCGAGGGAAAGCTGTCGCGATACACCTGATCGCCGGCGACGTGATCGTCGTGCCAGTGCGTGTTGATCACGTAGCCCACCGGCTTCTTGGTGATCTTCCGAATGGCAGCGATCGTCTCCTGCGTGGCCGCCCGGGTGAACTGCGCGTCCACCACAACCACGTCCTTGTCCCGCACGACGATCAGCGAGTTCGAGTTGACTGCCAGGCTCAGCGGCTCGGTTCGGATCGCGGCGAAGACATTGGATTCCAACCGTACCAACTCCAGGTTCGCCCTGAGCGGTTCGACGGGATCGTTCTGAGCGAAGCGAAGGATCGTTCCGAGCAGCAGGAGCGGAAGCATCAGGCTCACTCTCTTACCTTCCTTCCGTGCAAATCGCCTTTGCTACCCACGATGGTCTGGATGGGCTCACCCCGGGCGACGCGCTCGCGGCAGTTGAGCTCGAGCGGCGTGGGTCTACCGTAACACCACTACCCTGGAGCTCCTCGGCCGACTGGCGGCAGTTTGCAGCCGTGGTCATCCGTGCCACCTGGGACTACCACAAGCGGGCGGACGAGTTCCTCGTTTGGCTCGCGAAGCTGGAGGAGCAGCGGGTCTCGCTCTGGAACCCGGCTCCGATCGCCCGCTGGAACCTGCACAAGGGTTATCTGCGCGAGCTCGAGCGCGCCGGCGTCCCGATCGTTCCCACTGCCTGGATCTCGCGCTCAACCCAACCCGGATCGCTGGAGCAGCTGGTGCGTACCCGCGGCTGGACCGACGTCGTGGTGAAGCCGGCGGTTTCAGCTACTGCCTACCGGACCTGGCGCACCGCCGCAACCATCACCGAACAGGACGAGCGCCAGCTCCAGTCCCTGGCCGCTGCCGGCGACGTCATGGTGCAGCCGTTCATGGAGCCGCTGGCGCGCGAGGGCGAGTGGTCATTCGTGTTTCTTGGCGGCGAGTTCAGCCACGCGGTGCTCAAGCGTGCGGCCGCCGGCGACTTCCGGGTCCAGAGCAACTTCGGGGGGACGGTGGCCGGCCGCAATCCTCCGGACGAGTGGGTGCAGCAGGCGCGTGCCGTCCTGGAGCCGGTGCAGGGTCCCTGGCTCTACGCCCGGGTGGACGGCTGCATCGTGGACGGTCGCTTCGTGCTGGTCGAGCTGGAGATGCTGGAGCCCGACCTGTTCCTGAACCACGAGCCGAAGGCACCCGCTCGATTCGCCGACTCACTCCTTCGCCTGCTGCCGCCTTAGCGCTTTCTCGTAGCGATTGAGCAGCGGCGGCGCCGTCGCGCCGTGAACCAGGATGCTGAGCGCCACGGTCGAAATGGTGAGACCTGCCAGGTCGGCCGCTGCGGCGGGTGAGATCCCGTGTCTCAGCGCATAGCTCAGGTAGTAGAGACTGCCGATCCCGCGAATTCCGAACCAGCCCATCAGCCAGCGTTGCGAGCTCCGGGTTGGTGTGCCCCGGAGCAACAGGAGAGTCGCAGCCGGCCGGATCACGAGGAACAACAGCAGCGCGAGCGGCACTGCGCGTGGGTCCCAATGGGTGGCGAGCAGGATGCCTACCAGCACCACCAGCATCACCTCGAGCAGCCGCTCGGCGGTGTCGCCGAAGCTGATTGTCTCGGCCACCAGCACTCCCGCCGCCACCGCAGGCTCCTTGAGCTCCTCCGCCTCGACGCTGGCCCCGACCAGCTCTTCTGCGGGCGCGTCGTCACCCGCCTTAGACCCGGTTCTGCGCGACCGTGGCGCCCGCCGCTCGGGCGGAGTCCGGCTGGTCACGTGCAGCTCGGCGTGGCGGAGCCCCACGCCCGCGGCGAAGGTCGCCAGGAATCCCCAGGCTCCGATCGCTTCGGCTCCCACGTAGGACAGGGCAATCAGCGCTAGGGCCAGGAAGTCGCTGGGCGCGCCGGGATCCTGTTGATGGGTGCGGAGCCAGATGGCGAAGCGGCCCACGCCTCGTCCGAGCAGAAACCCGAGCAGAAGACCGGCGGGTACCGCCCACAGGATCCGGTGCAGCGCCCACTCGCCGATCCACCCGCCGAGTCCGCCGTGCTCGGCCAGGAGTAGGCCGAGGATCACGAAGGGAAACGCGGCGCCGTCGTTGAGTCCGGCCTCGCCCGAGAGACCGTAGCGCATCCGGTCGTGGTCGCGCGCGCTGTTCACCTTGACGGTGCCCGCCAGCACCGGGTCGGTGGGGGCGAGCACAGCGCCGAGCAGGAGCGCCACTGCCGGATCCAGACCGAACAGCAGATGTC
>DASPKB010000311.1:0-6656 GCA_035628315.1 Gemmatimonadales bacterium
CCGGAACAAAAAGCAGCGGTCGAAGTGGGGGCACTTGAGCCGGGTGCACAGATCCGGCTCGGCGCTCACCTCATCCCACACTTCGGCCGTGGGTGTGACCGGCAGATCGCTCAGGGTTCCGTCGGCGGTGTGGCCGGACCATTCGGCGATGTTGATGAGCTCATCCAGCTTGTCCGGCTCGAGCAACGTCCGCTGTCCTTCCACGGCGTGCTGCAGCCGCGCGAGGCAGAGGTAGTTGCGCCATCCCTTCAGCAGCGCAAAAGTGGGCGAATAGTCCTCGGTGGCGAGCGCCCGTCGCAGCAGCGGCAGGTCTTTTCCCACCAGCTGCTCCTGCAGATTGATGGTGTTCGTGCTCACCACGGTGCGCTCACCGTTGGCACGAGCCCACGCCAGAGCCGGTATCAGATAGGCGAATGACTTCCCGATGCCGGTTCCCGCCTCCAGCAGCTGCACGCCACCTTCGTTGTAGCCATCCGCGATATGCGCGGCCATGTCCCGCTGGCTCCGGCGGTCCTCATAGGGATTGAGCAGGCCGGCAATGGGGCCGGCCTCGCTCAGGGTATCGATGACGTCGTAGGGATCGATCGGGACCTGAGGGCGCTCGCGCGGCACTTCCACGACGACATAGAGCTCGGTGGCATCGTTGTTCAGGATGCCGAAGCCTACTCCTGCATCGTGCAGGTGGGCGGCCACGTTCAGATCGGCGGCGGAAGGATCGAGCCGGCCACTGGGATGGTTGTGCAGCAGCAGCTCACCGCGGGAGACGCCGCCGGGTAGAGCGAGCACGGCGTCGATAGTTCCCCGAGCCAGAACTCGGGCCCCGGTAATCACGCCATCACGGTCCACCTCGGCTACAAACGACACCTCCCGGCCGCCCGCACCGGATATCTCGCTTGCCAGGTAGGCGCGGACGCCCGGCGCAATCCGGTCGCTCAAGTCTTGAGCTCTTTCTTCTTCGCCGCCGGAAAGAGGACGTTGTTGAGGATCAGGCGATAGCCCGGAGAGTGCGGATGCAACGACAGGTCAGTGGGCGCGTCCCCGATCTGGTGCTGCGGATCCTCCGGATCATGGCCGCCAAAGAACGTCCAGGTGCCCTGGCCATGCTCCCCGTGGATGTATTTGACCCAGGGCGCGCCGGCTTCTTCAGCCAGCACGGTCACGCTCGGCTTGAGCGTTTTCCGGGTGAACGACGTGGTCAGGCCATAGAAGTCCGGGATTACCTGACGGTGATTCTGCACCAGCATCGTGGCAACCGGGTCGATCTTAGCGCTGAAGTTGAACAAGCTGAACGAGCCAAGTGGCTGGCGCCGTTCGGGTGAATTCACCTGGTGGCCATCGATATCCGAATAGACGGGAACGGTGGGGCTGAGCTCCAGCTGTGCGTTATGGAACGCCAGGGCACGTTTCCACTGCATTCGCGAGGTGGCAGCCGGGTCCATCGGGCTGCCGTCGGCGTAGGATGCGGCGATGTCCACCCGGTCGGCCGCAAGGGCCAGATCGAGGGTCTCGGTGGCGGTACACATGGCGAAGAGAAAACCGCCCCGCTCCACAAAGTTTGCGATCGCCACTGCAACAGCCTGCTTCTCGGCCGGAACCGAGGCAAAACCCTGCGCCCGTGCCATGGAGCGATTTCTCTCGACCATCTCCAGCAGCCACGGGGCACCGGCATAGTTGAGAAAGAACTTCGAATACTGCCCGGTGAAATCCTCGTGGTGCAGGTGCAGCCAGTCGTAAGTCTTGAGACCCTGGCCGAGCACTTCACCGTCCCAGATCTTGTCGAAGTCGATTCCAGCGTAATTGAGAGCCATGGTGACGGCGTCGTCCCACGGCGGAGCGTTGGGCGGCGCGTACACCGCGACTTTCGGGGGCTTCTCCAGCGGCACGGCATCCATGTTGCCCGTCCGCAGCAGCCCTCGAGTTTCCGCCAGGCGAGATTCGTCCATGGGCTCGACTGCCACGCCTGACAGTGCGGCATCCCGGGTCGTGGCGGTGTCTGCCGGAAGCAGAAATGAGCCGCTCCGGAAGTTCAGGAACCATTCGGCACGGGCACCACGCTTGAGCGCACGGTAAGTGAGGCCGTACGCCTTCAGATGGTCGCTCTGACCATCGTCCATGGGCACCAGCAGCCAGGGAGCAGCATTCGAGCTGAAGAGATGGCGCCAGCCCAGGGCCGGGTGCATTGCCGCAAGGCCGAGGCCCGCGTGCTGAACGAACTCCCGCCGCTTCATGTTCGAGGTACGGCTCCTCGGGCCTCATCCAGCTTCCGGCGGGCCTGCGGCACCAGCGCGCTTTGAGGGTAGGTCAGAATCAGGTGCTCGAGTACCTGCACAGCCTCACCCGGCCGGCCCTGGGACAGCAGCAGCTCGGCGAGCGCGAGCTCCGCCGCGGGGGCAGTAGCCGGCGCATCTCGAGAGGCAGCAGATCGGAACAACCGTTCCGCCTCAGCCGCTTTGCCGGATCCGGCAAGCAAGCGCCCCGCCAGCAGGCCGATCTCGGCTCCGCCATGCTGGGAAGGAAATTCAGAGGCCAGCTGCTCCAGCGCCTGTACCGCTGCTGCGGTGTCGCCCTGCTCCAGGCGGAACAGCGCTCGGCCCAGCGCGGGCTGAGTGTCCACTTCGAGAGGTTGCAGCAAGGCCAGCAGTGCGGTACGCCGGGTGGCCTCGATTCGGTCTCCACTGTATGGACCGGCGGCTTTGAACCGCTCGACTGCGCCCCGGATGTCTCCCCGGTACAAGCGAACCCGGCCACTCAGCGCCAAGCCTTCGATGCTGCTGTCAGCGGCGATCATCGAGTCGGCGCGCTCCAGGTCGCCACTGCGGATTCGCGCTATCACGAGCTTGCGCCGCATGCTGTCGAATTCGTCCGCGGACACGTCGCGCTTCAGCGTCCGGAGACGCTGCTCCGCCTCGTCCAGCTTGCCCTCATCAATGAGCACGCCGACCAGGGTTGTTGCCGCGTCGGAGCTGACTGAAGCCGGCGCCGATCGGTCAGCCGCCAGACCACCCAGCATGCGCCGGGCACCGGCCTTGTCGCCGGCCGACGCATATGCCTGGGCGGCCTCCAGCCGGAGGCGAGAGGCTTGAAGCTGAGGCGAGCGCTCGGCCACCGCCTCGAGAATCTGACCCTGCACCTGCAGCGCTTCCGGCGTCTGCATCAACCGAACCTGGTCCAGAAGAGCACGAAGCATGATGATGGCCTGCACCCGATCCGGCGGGAGCGCAGCCATGACGACACGGAGAGCCCCGGCCGGGTCGCCCCAACGAGCCCGCAACTCCGCTTCGAGCCGCCGGGCGGACGGGTCGGCATTGGAGGCCAGAATACGGAGAAGCTCCGGCCGCGCAGCTTCAGGCGCCTGAGACAGCGCAGCCACTGCCGTGGCTCGATAGCCCGGGAGCTTGCGGGAGGCCAGCAGCCATTCGCGAAGAGCCGAGGCGTAGTCACCCTCACTCAGCGCTAGCTGCGCCAGCTCGGCTGAGAGCGCGTCGGGCCGGCCCAGGTGAGCCCGGCCCTGGAGGTACGCGGTCCTGGCGCCGGCACGGTTTTGCCGGGCGAGCTCTGCCGCGCCCCATTCCCGGTACGGCGTTTCCTCCGCCGGAGCGATTCGTGCCCACTGCTGGGCGACCCGGCGTACCGAATCGGGCTGCCCCAGAGCCGCCCAGGTGCGAAGAGCGATGCCGTGCACCGCGGAGCTGGTGGGAGCCGCCGCCAGGGCTGCGCGGATAACCGGCAGCATCTCCGCGCTGCGGTTCAGCGGCAAGAGCGACCGCTCCAATCCCAGCATGGCTGAGAGATCGGCCGGACGAGCTTTCAGCAGGTTCAGGTAGGCCTGGATTGCTGCGGCGTAGTCACCCCGGCGCTCCAGATCAAGCGCCCGCGTCATTCCTGGCTGCGCTTGTGCTCGGAGCGGCTGCGCCAGGCCAAAACCGAGCGCGAGAAGCAGGAGGACGGCACGCATCAGATTACCTCGGAGAAGGCTGGGCCAGACGGCGGAAGTAATCTACCACCAGCCGCCGCTCCTCCGGCGAAAGCGCCTGGAGCTCCTCCCAGCTGGGGACCCGCAGTCTCTGATCGTTTCCTTGCAGACGCGCCCGCAGTGCCGGTGGAAGCCGTACACTGTCTTCGGTGGCGGTCGTGCTCTGCCGTTCTTTCTTCTCGTCCTCTTCACGACCCTGCAGCGTCCGGCCGGCATCGAGCATACGGCGGAAGAGCCGCTCCTGGCGTTCCACGATCTGGCGGTCGAGCCTGCCCGCTTCGAGACGGCGGGCCAGCTCGCGGGCCTCGTCGGCCATCTGGCCCGCGCCGGAGATGTCGCCCTGGCCCCGCATCTTTTCCAATTCCTGGGCCAGCGCTCGCTGGCGTGCGGCCAGCTGTTGCAGACGCTCACTCAGCGCACCCTTCCCTGCCAGCGGCAGAAGCCCGGCACCTTCCCGTCCCAGGCCTCCCTGTTGTTTCGCCAGCTCGGCCATTCGCTGCATCGCTTCCGCCAGTCCGGAGCCTGACTGCGACCCGGCGACGTCCTCGCGGGTGCGGATCAGCTGATGAGCCGCGGCGTTCAGCTGGTCTACTGCCCCGCCGGCCTGCTCCGCTGCCTCCCGGGTGTTCGGCGCGGCCGAGGAGATAGCCTCGCGCGCCTCGCGCATCTGCAGCTGGGCAGCTCCGAGTGCGGCCGCGATCCCGGGCGACACCAGCGCATTCTTGCCGCCGGTCTGCTTCATCTGCTCCAGCACCTTCTTGACTCCTTCCTCGATGGCCGCCTGCTCGGCGCGAGTCGCCGCGTTCGGCTCACCCCTCTGGAGCTGTTCCTGCACCCTTAGCTGGCGCTCGGCGAGCTGGCTGGTTTCGGCCAGGGCCTGGTCCATCGCTGCCACAACTTCCCTGCGCCACTGCTGCTGCATCTCGCGGCGCTGCTGCTGAAGTTGTTGTTCCAGCGGGTCCAGTGAGCGCGATGCGTCCTCACCCTGTTGCCGGGCCTGGGAGCGTTGTCCTTGCCGCGCGGATTGCGCCGCCTGCCGCATCTTTCCGGCGGCCCTCGCGGCCTGTTTCGCTGGATCAGCAGGGTTCGGCTGCTGCTCCGCGCCCGCAGTTCCGGTGGCCATGCGCTTTAGTGCGGCGGCCAGGGAATCAGCGCGCTGGGCGAGCTGCTGCTCCAGCCTAGCGGACCGCAGGCTGTCTGCCGACCCGGCGCGCTGGTTCCACTGCCGCTGTTCCTGGGCGAGCTCTCGGGATTCCTGGGCCAGGTTGGCCAGATCGCCCTCGAGCGCGGCACGCCGGAACAACTCACGGCTACGCTCCAGGGCCTCGCGCAGCTGCTGCTGAACCTGGGCGAGCTGCTCCAGCGCGTCCTTGGCGCGCTCAGGATCCAGCTCTCGCAACGCTTGCTGGAGTGCTGCCAGCTTTTCCCGCAGCTCGGGAGAGAGTGCCCGCTCAAGCTGGTCACGGATTTCAGATAGCTGTCGCTGCCAGGCGGTGTCGTTCATCCCCGCAGCCTCCGCACTGCGGCGCAAGGCTTCGAGTGATTGCTTGAGCGTCTCGGCCTGTCGAACGACATCTTCCTGGGATTTGGCTACCGCTTCAGCGCGCTGCGCTTCCTCATAGCTCAGCGCCTCCGAGGCGCGGTCGGGTCGGTTGCCGGAGCTCCGGGGACGTTCGCGGGCCAGATCCTGGGTCTGGCGCTCGATTCGCCGGCTTTCACTCAGGACCGAATCCAGCTGTCCACTTACAGCCTGGCTGGCGGCTCGCTGGGCTGCCCGCACCTCGCTCATCGTTGGGAGGCGGAGGACGAACTCCCGCGACGTTCCGACGTTGCGGCGCGGAGCGTTGTCCCTGGCCGTTGCGCGGTAGCGAACCGTATCTCCCGGCAGCAGGCCACGGCGGTTGAGGTCAAGCGAGTGAGTCAGAATTGCTCTGTCCGGCTGCTCGGGAGGAACCGGTATCGTAGTCCGCAACGTCGAATCCACTACTCCCAGGCGACTGATTCTCCGGCTCTCCAATGTCACCTCCGTGACGCTGTGATCGTCGCGCACATCGATGACGAGCGGAAGCTTGAGACTGAGCGGCGCCAGTGTATCCGCACCGGGGACCGGGATGTCCACACTCGGTGCGCTGTCCGGGACAATTCGCACCGGCAGGCGAACCGAATCACCCGCGACTGCGGCGCCGCTCTCGGTGACCAGCGCGAGGTGGTACTCGCCCGACCGTGGCGGGGTGAAGCTGCCCTCGAACCGGGTTCCGCTGACTCTGAGCGAATCGATGATCTTGCCGGCGATCCAGGCAGCGCGAGCAAGTGGTGCCGTGATCTCACCCCTGGTTACCAGGCGAGTGCCGGCGGGCAGGATCAGCGTGTCACCGCTGGTTGGAACCGGCTCGCTCTCCAGTTTGAGGTAGCCGGGATACCGCGCCACGACCTCGAGCGAGCCAAGGAAGACCGGGAGGCGAACTTTGACCGCCACCGTGTCGGAGGAGCGGCTGCCGCTGCTGAAGCGGGCAAAGAGATCCGCGGTGAGCGGCGGGGTGGAAACAATTGCTTTTCCCAGAGAGTCCAGCCGGACTCCGGTCGGCTTCCAGGCTTCTCCCGGAGACCGCATCCACAGAGTCCCAGCCCTTCGGCCCAGCGCCTCGAGATGGAGCTCCACCGGCTGGCCCCGGTCCACGGTCTC
>DASPKB010000312.1:0-4238 GCA_035628315.1 Gemmatimonadales bacterium
GTGAAGAGGCGAGCCACCGACCAGTGGGACCGGTTCCAGCGCGGCGGCTTTCGGCAGAGTCGGGAGCCCACCGGCAACCAGCCCCAGGAGGAGACCCGCACAGGTGCGACTCCGCCTGATGAGTCCGCGGAGACCAGTTGAGGGTCAGACTCCGCTGAGCTTCTGCCGCGGCAGATACAGCAGGAGCTGCTGCCTGATCTCCTCCGCCTGGCGCAACACCTTGGACGGGTACCGCCGGCAGCTCGGCGTCGCCCGGCTCCGGACACATCCGTTGTAGCGGAGGAGTGCAGATCGAACGTCCCTGGTGCGCTTCAGGTAGCTGGCAAACACCCGGGAGCCGTGGCAGATATTCGCCTCGACCTGAAACAGGTCATCGGAATCGCAGTCGTATACGCCAGCATGAAACCGCATCACCTGCATGAGGCCGATCGCGCCCTTGTTGCTGACCGTCTCAGGCTCGAGTCGGGAATTCTCGGTTAAGAGCACTCCGGCCAGCAGACTGGGAGAGAGCTGTAGCTGCCGCGCTTCCTTGACGATTGCCCGAGCTACCCGGTTGGCGATTTCGGGCTCCGCCGTGCGCCGGAGAATTTGGGCGAGCGGCAGATGGTCGTAGCGCACGACCACTTCCCGTTCCCAGCTGCTGCTATCGACTGGAGCCGGCGGACGGGCGCTCGCTCGAGCAAAGGACCCGCCGGTCGCGACTACGTTGCCCCAGGTCGGGGTGCTGAGCTGCGCCGCTGGCGTCAGCAGTACCGCGCCGGCAAAGCAGGCAGCAGCCACGCAGGTCAGGAATGGCCGGCTGGGCCTCCTGAGCTGGTTCCATTCGCGGCGAATCCAGGTGAGTTGAATGAGTCGTTCCCTTCCCCTTAAGTCCACCGTACTGAGTAGCTCTGCTGTCAAAAAAGGTGACAAACATTGCAGTCCCTACCGGAAAAAGGTTTCGGGCGGAGCCGGCAAATACTTTACGGGCAGGATGCCAAGAGGCAGCAGGAAGGGACGAGCGCCTGCGGAACTACAACATGGAGGTCAGCAGCTCGACCATCGCAAGGTCGTAGGGATCGGGGGAAGGATCGTCATCGGCGATGTCGTAGTTCTTCTGGGGGGTTTCCAGGATCAGCGGCACCTCCCGTGCTCTACGGTCATGCAGCAACCATTTGAAGGGCTGGCGTCCGATTTTTCCTTCCCCGAGCAGCACATGCCGGTCCTTGTTGGATCCCAGGGTACCTTCGCTGTCGTTGAGGTGGAAAAAGGAGGGACGGCACCCGGCGGCGGATTCGAACTCATCCAGGATCCTCCTGAGATCGACCTCGGACTTGGCGATGTCGTGTCCGGAGGAGTACAGGTGGCAGGTATCCAGACCATAACCCACCCGCTGTCTGTGGCGCGCCGGGACAGCGTCGAGTATGGCGCCGACTTCAGCCGCCGTTCGCCCCAGCGTGGTCCCGGCGCCGGCCGTGTTTTCTACCAGGATCCGGGTTTCCCCCTGCACCCGGTCGAGCGCCTCCGTGATTGCTGCGGCTACCCGGCGGGCGGCCGCTTCGCGATCTCCGGTCAGTGCCGCTCCGGGATGAAAGCAGACGCCAGCCACCCCCAAAGCGGTAGACCTCTCCAGCTCCTTAAGCAGACCGGCCCTGGCACGAGCACACTTGGTTTCGTCCTCGGTAGCCGTGTTCAGCACGTATGCGGCGTGCACCACCACATGCTCGGGGGCGATGCCGGCCTGACCCAGAGCGGAGCGGAACCGCTGCACCCGATCCGGCTTCATGGTGGCCTTGTCCCCATAGTACTGAGGCGGCGCAGTGAAAATCTGAAGCGCCTTCATGCCTGCGTTTCCGGCGCGCAGGGCGGCGATACTGATCCCACCGTTGCCGACGGTGTGGGCTCCGAGATAGTGAGTCACTGGGCGGCGTTGCTCCGCGGCTGAACCGTGATGGTCGGCACAGCATCAGACCCCTCATCCGAGCATTGTGTCGCGGTCATTGCGCACCTGGCAGCCGACCTTCCGAGGCAACGGGCCTCGATTCAAGCTTTCTCAAGGAGGTTAACGTGGCACGAGACAGGGATGAAGCCATCAACAGCTACATCACCGACATGCTCTCGCTCGAGGAGCATATTGGCAAGGCCGTTCGCGGCCAGCTGGAGGATCTGGAGGACTACCCGGAGGTTACCCGCGACCTGCGGCAGATTCTTCGGAAAGTGGAACAGCACGTCTCCGACCTGAAGGAACTGAGCGAACGGCGCGGCGCGAAGGGGGCAACCGACGCCATCAAGCGGGCCGGATCGGCGCTACTCGGGCTCGGCGCCGCTGCGGTGGATTTGGTGCGAACCGAGGGCTTGCCTAAGAACCTGCGAGACGACTACACGGCATTCAGCCTCGCGACAATCGGTTATGTAATGCTCCACACGACGGCGCTATCGCTGGATGAGCGTGAGGTGGCTGACCTGGCCCGGCAGAATTTCGCCGACTACGCCAATGCCGTAACTCTGCTCCATAACCTGATTCCAGGAGCGGTGGTGCGTTTTCTGCGCGAAGACGGGTTGCCGGTGCGGGAGGACGTGCTGCCGGAGATCAGCCGGACGATCGAGCAGGTTTGGCACTCCCAGTCAGATCAGGCGCCCCGGGCTGACGAGACTTCCGTCGCGCAGACCCGTTAGAGCGTCGCCCGCCGTTCTCTGAGGAGCGTTCGACGTGGTGCCGGCAGTAAAACAGGCGGGCCGGCATCACGTTGAGCGGCTCGAAATCCTGGTGCACCGATTCGAAGACCTCCTGCAGGTAAGGCAGGACAGTGCGAGTGAACTGGTAGACCAGGAAGGCGCCATTCGGATCCAGCACTGAATGCGTAGTGCGCAGGATCGCGTTCCGGGCCTCCTCTGGCATAGTGGTGTACGGTATGCCCGAAAGGACGTAGTCCGCCCGGCTCAGCTGGAGCCGCGCCAGCGCCCGGTCGGCGTCAGCGGCAGAGCCGTGGATTACGTGCAGCCGGTCGTCCCGCAGCTTGCCTTTCAGGAACTCCACAAAATCAGAGTTCGTCTCCAGCGCGATCAGCACGGCGTCGGGCCGCATACGCCGAAGAATCTCGCGGGTGAACGTTCCTACCCCCGGTCCATACTCGAGGAAGACTCGGGCACGGTCCCAGTCCACCTGGGCGAGCACGTGGTTGACGAGGAAGCGGGAGCTCGGGATCAGGCTGCCGAGCATTTTCGGATGCTTCAGGAAGTTCCGCCCAAAGAGGAGGATCTGCTCCGAGCGGGAAGTGCGTTGTGGTTGTGACACGGTGGAGAGCGTCTGCCTGTTAGAGAGGCCTGCGGGAGAACCTGCCCGGCGCCGGTATAGTACCGGCGCCGGCGGGCGGATCACCGATGGGCATCGCGCCCGGGGACCAGGTTAGCGGTTCGTCGTAGTGTCCCGGCCAGTATTAGTGCCTCCCCGCTCGGCTTCACCCCGCCTTACGGTCGTGTCAGTGCGCACTGTGGTGTCGCTGGTCACGATCGTGGTGTCCTGGGTGGTCCGGGGCGTAACCATCGTGTCGGCGGACTCGCCCACCCGGGCTGAATCCTGTCCACCACGGTCGCCGCACGCAGCTATGCCAGCCACCAACGCCAATGCTGTGATTACCGTCTTCATCTGATCCTCCAGTAGATGTGAAAGTCGTCCTGGCCTGGGCCTATCTCGGGCGCGGCCAGGCCGGCCCGTGGCATCCAGCCCTCAAGGCTTTCACCCCTCCGCTTCCCAGTGCGGTGACGTGTCTCACGCCGGGCTGGGACCTGCGTGAGGGCAGAGGGCTCGCAATCTTACTCCCGAACTCGGCGGCCTGCAACGGTATAATTGGCGCATGTCGGGCAACGGCAGAATATGGATCGGAACCTCGGGTTATGTGTACCGGCACTGGCGGCAAGGAGTATTCTACCCGCCCAAGCTCAAGGTCCGGGAGGAGTTGGCTTACTACGCCAGCCGTTTTCCCACCGTCGAGCTGAACAACTCTTTCTATCGCCTGCCCACGCCCGAGATGTTCGACCGGTGGCGGGAGGGAACTCCCGATGGCTTCCTCTTTGCCGTGAAGGCAAGCCGCTACATCACCCACATCAAGCGGCTCAAGGACGTGGGAGACGAAGTGAGTCTCTTTATGGACCGGGCCGACCGGCTGGGTTCCAAACTGGGGCCGATTCTGTTCCAACTGCCTCCCAATCAACAGGTGGATCTGATCCGACTCCAGACTTTTCTCGGGTTGCTCTCAGCG
>DASPKB010000313.1:0-2497 GCA_035628315.1 Gemmatimonadales bacterium
AGAGTCAAGGTTCGCAGCGCCTTGAGCTGTTCGAACGTGGTTCCGCCCAGGATGTTCTCCGCGTTCAGCGTGGGATCCAGCTGGGAAGCCGGGCTGCCGCGGATGGTCGATGATCCACCCTGAGAGAGCGTGCCGTTGTAGACCACCCCTCCCTTGTCGGCCTCGGGCGGACACTCCACCGCCGGCGAGACCAGCCATGCGGGCGGTGTGCTATCGAAACCGCTCACATGGGCGTTACCAGTCACACTGACCTGGCCTAACGCAGTCAGTCCTCCTTTTACCTGCAGATTCGGGGTTACCAGCCGTACCAGGGTGCCGGAAGACCGGGTGGCGAGCGGCGTACCGGCCGCATTGCGCCGGTAGCCCTGAGAGCGGATCAGAAAGAGGCTGCTGGTGAGCCGGGATATCTGCCGGCTGGCATCCACTCGCGTTCCCAGCGACACCGTGCCGAGATCGCTGGCCGGTCCCCCCGCAGCGAGTGCCAGCAGGGTTGCCGGCTTCAGAGTACCGATCGCGTCACTGATCCCCGCCTCGGCGGCCTCGGAGGCCTGACTCGAGTAGAAGGTGTTGTGGCCGCTCTGCTGTTCCAGTTGTCCGGCGAAGAAGCTGCCGGCCACCATGGCACCGATCACGACCATTGCGAAAAGGGCTACGGCGAGGGCCATGCCCCGCTCATTTGTAATCCGGCTCGTCACGGCACACCTCCTAGACGACATTCCGATCAGGGGCGGAACGAGTTGCGCAGAGCAACCTGGGTAACCAGCTCTTCCTGAACCTGAGTCAGCCTACCATCAAGCCCAGCATGGACCGGCCCTTCACTGAGCGCCCGAATCGTGACCCGGATGCTCTTGATCGCGCTGCGGTCGGCAGTCGCTGCTCCTGCGGCATCGAGATAGTCGAACTGAAGACCGTTCTCCTCCGCGAGAGGGCCCAGCACCGGCTGGATTGCCTCCCCCCCACTGATCGAGCGCGCTCCCAGCCAGGACTTGCCGTCGGCCTGATGCAGCGCCAGCTCCATTACCTCGTACAGGCGAACCGGGGTGCCCACCGCCAGCGCTGCCAGCGCGGGAGTCTCTGGCGTGGTCAGCGTGATTCCATTGCCCAGCCCTCCAGTACAGGCCTGGGCGGTGGAAACCCCGGCAATCGCCACTGGCAACCAGGCATCATCCGTCTCGGTATCCGGATCACCGTCGAGGAACACGTAGAATGCGTCGCGTCCGGGCTGAGGATCGCGGTAGCCGCTGAAGCTGTTCCGGCTGATCCGGACCTCGGTTACGGTGGGGGCGGCACATAAGAAACCGGCCCCACGCATGGCCCGATAGCTGATTGCGCCGGGAGAGATGCTCAGGATGTCGTTCCGGTCACCGGTGCCGCCGGTAAACGTACCGATCTCCCTCAGATCGTTCAGAACCGCCAGCGAGCTGATCCGCACATTCGACTGGAGGTTCACCCGCTGGGCCTGATCGCGGGAAACCCGTTGTGTAGTGATCAGCAGCTTGTACACAGCGCCGGAGACGATCAGCATGAGCGTCAGGGCGACCATGATTTCCGCCAGGGTGAAGCCGCGCCGCTGGGCCATGTTCAGCACTCGATTCTGGTTCGAAGGCTGGCCGTACGGGGCCCCCGGGGCGTCCGGTAGGTGACGCTGACCTGGACGTTCCGCACTCTCCCGGCCGGCGGCACAACCCAGGTTTCGGTAATGGCTCCGGCGGTAACAGGGCCGCCGCTGACAAAGCCTGCGCTGGTACAGCGAGGCGAAGTGGAATAGGCCGCCACGCGAAGCGCTTCCAGGCGGCGGGAAGCGATCCCGGCCACCTGGGTCTCGGTCTTACCCCGCCCGATCATGCGGGTCGTCATAGACGACGAGCCGACCAGCGCGGTGACGCCGACGCCCAGAATCATCACGGCGACCAGCACCTCGACCAGAGAAAATCCCGACTGTGAGCGGCTCACCGGGTTACCCTCCCCAACCCGTCCACCCGGATCGAGTCGGTGTGCCCATTCCGTGAGATCAGGAAGGTCGTGCCACCTCCAAACCCGCTGCCCAGTCCCCGCGGGTCAAAGCGAATCGAATCGACCGCCGCGGTGATGGTCACTCCGTAGAGCTGATCCAGCGGCTGCACCGAGCCGACCGTATCGGCGGTGCTGCCGGCCAGCGGAACCATGCGGGGGCGGGCCAGGACGTAGGCACTGTTGCCCTCGATCTTGAGCACCGTGACCCGGCTGGTCTGCGTGGCCGAAGCGCGCGCCTTGGCAATGAGGTTGACCAGGGCCGTACGGGCGCTGCGCAGATTGGTGCTGTTCATGCCCGACTGCATACGGGGCACGCCGATGAGGGCGACCGTACCCAGGATCACCACAACCATCATCGTTTCCACCAGCGTGAAACCGGCGGCTCGTACGGGCATGGTTTCTCCGGTGAATGCAGCCAGCAGAAGGGGGATCTGTGGTGCTTTACCAGTTCGTTACGAAAGGGTATATAGCAGGGGTCGGACCA
>DASPKB010000314.1:0-6025 GCA_035628315.1 Gemmatimonadales bacterium
CCACGACTTCAACAACCTGCTCACCGGTATCATGGGTAACGCCGGCCTTGCCCGCCGGGCTATCAAGGCGGGGAGCACCGACCGGGCTGCCGCCCTGTTACAGGACGTACTCTCCGCCAGCGAGCGGGCGGCCGACCTGACCCGTCAGCTCCTCGCCTACGCGGGCAAGGGCCGCTTCGTCATCATGCCGGTGGATCTCTGCAAGCTGGTGAGCGAAGTCAGTACTCTGATCCGGGCTTCGATTTCCAAGAAGATCACCCTTGTCATCGACGTACCCGAGGACTGTCCTCTGGTCGAGGCCGATCGCGCACAGCTCCAGCAGCTGGTAATGAATCTGGTGATCAACGGGGGAGAAGCCATTGGAGATGCGCCGGGTACTCTCACCGTGAGGGTGCGGACGGAGCACTTTACCGAGCGTCGCGAGCGGCCCCGGGCCGAGGGGTTCCCGATCACTACCGGAGATTACGTGCGCATCGATGTGACCGATACTGGCGAGGGTATGGATGCCGAGACCAGCAGCCGGATCTTCGAGCCGTTCTTCACTACAAAGTTCCTGGGCCGGGGGCTTGGTCTCTCCGCCGCGTTGGGCATCGTACGGGGGCACCGTGGCTCCATAAGCGTTCGTAGCCAGCCGGGACACGGCACCACCTTCACCGTTCTTCTCCCGGTCCAGCGGGAGAATTATCGCACCGAGCGGGTCAGCGGACACGCCGCAGTCGAGCGCGAGACGACCGGCGCCGGGACTATTCTGGTGGCGGATGACGAAGAAGGGGTTCGGTCGCTGGTGCAGGTAGTGCTGGAGGAGGCTGGCTACGATGTCGAGTTGGTCGAAGACGGTGGCCGCGCAATCGAGCGGCTCCGCACGCTGGGTGACCGGGTCCGCCTCATCTTGCTCGACCTCACGATGCCCATTTTGGGTGGGGCCGAGGCGGCCACGCAGCTGCGGCAGATCCAGCCGGATGTCCCGATCATTGCGATGAGCGGGTATGGAGACATCGAGGTGCTTCAGCGCTTCAGTGAAACCGAGGTCGACGATTTCCTGCCAAAACCGTTCACTCCGGAGCAGCTGGCGGCCAAGATCCGCGAAATTCTGGCTCCGGTCTCCTGATCAGACGCGTTCCTCCTGCCAGATCTGTTCCAGCAAGTCCCGGCTGTAAGCCAGGTGGTGCCGGTCCGGAGTAAACACCTCCAGGGTAATCGTTCCGTCGTAGCCCGCCCGCTTCAGCTGGCGCACCGCTCCCCGCACGTCCACGCTGCCGGTGCCGAGCGGAAGGTGGAGGTCGGCGGCCCCGCCCTTGTTATCGTGCAGATGGACATGGCGGAGCCGCGAGCCGTATTTCTCCAACAACTCTTCGACCGTGCTGTGGAGTACCATCAGGTTGGCGTGGCCGATATCGAGGTGCAGCCCCAGGTCCGGTAGCGGGTCCAGCAGCTCTCCCAGATCCTTGGCAGTGTTGAAATCACCTGGCAGGTTTTCCACCATCACGCCTACCCCGCGCGCGGCTGCATACGGCAGCAGCTCCTCGAGCGTGGCAATGTTCCGTTCCACGAAGAAGGTGCGATCGTGCATGGGTGCGTGGCGGTCGGGATGCACGTTCATCCAGCGGACGCCGATGTCGGCGAAGGCGTCTACGCAGCGGCGGAGCTCCTCCAGGGATGCTCGCCGGATCTCCTCGATCCCGCTCGCCAGCGGCAGATAGTAGGCAGTGTGCCCCACGGCGCCTAGCCGCTGGCGCTCCAGCGCGTTCCGAACAGCCTTCCGGTCGACTTTCCAGGAGGCGGCCATGGGGGGCTCGAGCGTAAGATCAATGAAGCCGAGCCCCATGGCTGCCATCCATTCGATCTCGTGCAGCAGGTCCTTGCCTGGGTGGTTCATGGCGCCGATCAGCACGGCGATCTCACGATAACTGGCGGGTAAACCAGGGCCGACTGTCTAGGAGCTTCACGCGGGCTGAGAGGTCGCCCGGTGGCTCCCGGCCAGGGCGGGAAACTCCGAGCTGGCTCCACACCTCGACCGGTACGTGATCTACCCGGTCTGGTACCAGCCAGGCAAACAGGGCGAGAGCACCCGCCAGCAGCGGGCGATCCTCTCCCAATCTTCCCAGCAGTCGCTTCCAATCCACCGCGGATGCCTGGGCGTCGAGCAGGTTGAGCACGTCACCCCAGTCACAGCGCTCCCGCTGCAGCACGTACAGCTTGCTCCAGATCAGCTCCTCCACCGGAATCGGATGCAGCCGCTCGCCCCGTATTGTGATCTCAGGGCCCTGGGTGAGCCACTCGTCGTCGACTCTCGCGCGCTGATTGGCCATGGCCCAGATGACATCGACGATAATGTCGTCCCGGCTGCCTCGGTAAATCCACGAACGATCATAGGGGAGGCGGTCGAAGTAGTCTTCGAGGCCGGCGGCGGTCAGAGCGCGAACCATGGCATCCCGATCTTCGGGACGCACATAGAAATCGAAATCCTTGGTGTTGCGCAGTGAGCCGGTATAGACCGCGAGGGCGAAGGCGCCGCCGAAGGCGAAGGGAATCCCGAGCCTGCGTGCCTCCCGAATAGCCAAGTGGTAAACCTCCCACTCCGGGTCGGGGATGCGCTCTCCCCATTCGACCTGCGCTGCCGCAGCCGTCATGCGGGTGCTCCCATCGTGCTAGTTGATATCCGTCTCCATGGGGTATGTATGTGACTGAAGTCACCCGGCCGTGAGTCAGGTCACTACACTGATCACCGGGCGTCGGCATGTTGTGGCTCCTTAGATCACGATGCTCATGTCTCCCAGAAAACAATCGGCTGCCGTCAGCAGAAAAATCCCGGAGCTGCAGCGCTCGCTTCGGAGCACCTTCGGACTGGAACAGCTGCGTCCGGGCCAGGCGGACGTCATTCGCGGCGTACTTCAGGGCCACGATACCCTCGCCGTCATGCCGACCGGCGCCGGGAAATCACTCTGCTATCAGCTGCCGGCCTTGCACCTGGAAGGGACCACGATCGTTGTATCACCGCTCATCTCATTGATGAAGGATCAGGTAGACAAGCTGGAGGAATACGGGTTGGAAGCTCTCCAGGTGAACAGCACAGTGACCGGCCGGAGCGAGGAGGCCGCCCTGGAACGGATCGAGCAGGAGTCGAGCGAGTTTGTGTTCACCACACCGGAGCGGCTCACCAATCCGGAGTTTCTGGATACCCTGCGGGGCACCACCATCGACTTCGTGGTGATCGATGAGGCCCACTGCATTTCGCAGTGGGGCCACGACTTTAGACCTTCGTACCTCGCGGTCCGTACGGCAGTCGAGGAGCTGGGCAACCCTCCGGTGCTGGCGCTCACCGCCACGGCAACGGCTGAAGTGATAGATGATATAAAACGCCAGCTGGGCCGGCCCGACATGCTGGTGGTCGATACCGGCACCTATCGTCCGAACCTGGAGTTTCAGGTCGAGCACGTCAGTGGCGACGAAGAAAAGCGGCCCGAGCTGCTTCAGGTCCTGGAAGCGGTCGAAGGCAGCGGGATCATCTACGCGGCCACCGTCAAGCACGTAGAGGAGGTCGCTGCTTTCCTCCAGGGTGAAGGCTTCGACGTGCTGGGGTACCACGGCCGGCTCGCGGCCAAGCGCCGGAAGGATGCCCAGGATCAATTCATGGCCGGTGAGTTGAAGGCGATGGTTGCCACCAACGCTTTCGGGCTGGGAATCGACAAGGCAGACATACGCTTCGTGCTGCACTACGACATGCCCGGATCACTCGAGTCGTACTACCAGGAGGCCGGGCGGGCCGGGCGTGATGGCGAGCCGGCTCGCTGCACACTCTTGTACGACGGAAAGGACCGCCGTACCCAGCTGTTCATGCTGGGAAACCGGTTCCCCTCCCAGGCGGACCTGGAGAAGGTCTACGCCGCGCTGGAAAACCTCGGGGCCCGGTCCGAGGCCGTGCCGGCCGCACGGGTCCAGGAACACGTCGGGCGGGTGGCGCGAACCAAGCTGAAGGTGGCGCTCACCCGACTGGAGGAGGCCGGCATGGTCGACGCGGGCCGGACCGGTCACCTGAAGCTCACCCGCCGGAAGCCGAAATCCGGCGAGCTGGCTATGATGGCTGCCGAGTGGCAGGAGCGAGACCGGCGTGACCGGGAAAAGCTCGAGCGGATGGAGGCTTACGCGCGGAGTGCGATGTGCAGGTGGCGGGTGCTCCGCGACTATTTCGGCGACGGTGATGCCGCTGAACGCTGCGGCGTGTGTGACAATTGCAAAAAAGGATTGGCCGAGAGGGCGGAGCAGTGGGAGGAATCAACCTCCCCCACCTCTCCGTCCTCTCCGCCCTCTTAGAACAGGTAGCGCACCCCCGCCTGGAACTGCCGGGGCTCCCCGAAGCCGCTCCGGATGGTGCCATCGAATACCAGGAACGTGCCCGCCGAAGAGGGATCCTTATAGTTGTCGTGGTTGGTGACGTTGAACGCCTCGAAGATCAACTCCAGCGCACCCGTGCGGCCGAAGTCCAGAGGCTTCGACAGCCGGATGTCCCAGGAGAAGTAGGCGTTGTCCCGCCTGATCGTGTTGCGCCGCAGGACACTTCCATTCGGGCAAATGCGTTGGGTAGGCTGAGAGGCCCGTTCTCCGGTCCCGGTGTTAGTGGGTCCGCACACCTCGGAAGCAGGCTGCGCCGAGTACGCGCTCAGCCGGTTGTTGACGTAGATGTCCCCCGGCAGGATCGCGAGCACCCACGCGTTGAAGCGGTGCCGCTGGTCCCGGTCGCTCCAGCTGTATTCCTTTTCCAATGAATCGGCCCGCGCATAGCGGAAGGTGAATGGATCCCGCTCGTTGTCGTCGTCGGCCTTGTCGAACGACAGGGTGTAATTCAGCTGGAACTGGAGCCGCGACCCCGCCATGCGCTTGAGCTCCGCGGTGATCCCGTTGTAGCGGGAGCGGGCCGTGCTCTGGACCACGGTCAAGGTGCCCAGACCGGGCGCGCCTCCTGGTGCAAAGGCAGTAGACCAGGGGCCGGCGGTTCCGTCGCCGAACACCGGATCGTTGGCGTTGAAGAAACGTGTGAGGTTATCGGACCGCGCGTGAGTGTAGCTGAGCCCCGCAGCGACCCCACCGCCAATCTCCCGCTCGTAGCCGACAGTCGCGGTAAAGGTCCGGGGGTTCTGGAATTCCTTGTCGAATACGAAGACTCCGGGCTCGAACGGGCCGCCTGCCGGTGTCGGCAGCAGCTCACCGTAGGCCGGTGGTGGGCCCAGAATCGGGGTGAGCGCGCTGTTGCGGAAGATGGTCTGTCCCCGGGAGCCGTCAGTGCTCCGGCTGCTCGCCAGGTTCAGGCCCGGGATGCGCGCATAGTACAGTCCAGCGTTCCCTCGAATGACTTGCTTCCCATCGCCCTTCACATCGTAGGCAATGCCCAGACGAGGCTGGAACATCGAATAGTCGGATGGAATCGTCCCGTTGCCGGGGAACTCGAACGTGCCCGCCGGCGTGGTCGAGGTGGTCCCGATCAGCGGGGCGTAGAACAGATTTTCCCGGGGCGTGATCAGACCGGGCTGAATCTGCGCCTCCCAGCGGAGCCCATAGTTGACGGTAAGGTTGGTGCGAGGCTTCCAGCTGTCCTGAAGGAACAGCGCGAGCTCGTGCTGGATGATGGTCTGAGTGCCGGCCTCGTCCACTGTCAACCCACCAATGCCGGCCTGCTGCAGGTAGAGCGCTACCGGGCCGCTGATGTGGGTGCCGACCGGGCAGGTTGCGGTATTGCTGGTGGTCACCAGCGTCTCGGTGATGTCGTCGGAGCACTCCACGTACTGATTGCCGTTGGCCACATATCCCAGGAACCCCGGCAGCGAGGTGAACGCAATTCTGCCGTTCCCGAAACCGCGGAAGGTCTGGGTGACGCCGGTCCGATTCCACTCGGCCCCGAACTTGAACAAGTGGCTGCCCTGCACCAGCGAAATGTTATTGAGCAGCTGGATCCGGTAATCGTGAGCGTCTACCGGGATGAAGAACGGCATGCCCAGCCGGTAACCATTGAAACCCGACGCATTCACGAAGC